>JAITPS010000175.1 GCA_031289325.1 Candidatus Methanovirga meridionalis | reverse complement strand
AATTTTAAATAATATAAATTTATTTTAATTAATATAAATAATTTTAAATCAATATTTTTTAATAATATCTATTTTTAAAAAAGTTATTTATTAAGAACTTTATCAAACCAACTATAATTTAAAAAATCATTAAAATATTTTTAATGAAAAAATGAATATGTAACAACTAAAATTTTAATGAAAAAATAAATATGTAGTAACTAAAAAAAATGTGATTAGTAAAGAAAGAAGTAAATTACTTCATTTAAGAATTAAAATCAGTTTTATTCTTTAAATCTGTTAATTAAGATAGAATTTCTTAGAATTATGAAATCCTATTTAAAATAATATATTAGTTAAATATAACTGATTTTAATAAGTTTTCAAAAATATTTGATGCCCATTCTAATGAAATCTTTTCCTAAAAATATTTATATGATGAAAACAATAATTAGTTAACATAATCAAAAATATTGATTATAATAATTTAAAAGGAGGTGTAGTACAAATGATGATTCAACTCGATATACAACATTTCTGTTGTGGTGAAAAAGGATGTGAAATGGAAATCACCTATGGTGAAATGATGGATGTGGAATAAATTTAAAACTTTATTTCTTATTTTTTATTTTTTAATTGAAATACTACTTCTTATTTAAAATTATATTATATTAATTAAAATAAGTTTATATGTTTAAAATTTAAAATTATAGATTTTTATAAATTAATATTTGAAATTAAATAATTTAATAAAAAACTTATTATTCAAAATTAAGAACTTTTTCATAATGACTATAAAATAAATATGTTTAATCAATTTTAAAATTTTTCTTGGTTTAAATTCTTTATTAGCTGAGATAACAATGCAAGTTTATTTATTTTTAATTTAATTTATATAATAGCTTATTTCTTACCCATATACAATTTTTAACTCTTAAATAAAGAAAAACTTCGTTTTTCTAATTGAAATAAAAAATTTCAATAAAGAAAATTATAGGTTTATTATCGAAAATAACTTAAATATCAAAGATTTTTCGTTTCTAACAAGATTTTTTGTTTTTAACTTTAAAAGAGTAGTATAAAAAGTAATTTTAATTATTCATCGAATAGGTATGGTAAAATGCAGACTAAATTTAGTAAAGTAGAAGGATCATTGCTGGAACATATTGGTTCAGGCGATGAAAAATCATGGTACTACGATAAAGCAGATACAAAATATAACAACCATGGTTTACATGGCTACCCTGCTATGATGATACCTCAAATTGCTCATAGATTAATGAAAATATATGGAAAAGATAAAGAAACAATTTTAGACCCTTTTATGGGGAGCGGTACAACATTATTAGAATCAAAAATAGATTTTAGCTTTAAAAAAGCCATTGGAATTGATATAAATCCATTGGCTGTACTAATTTCAAGGTCTAAAACAACTCCAATCAACCCAAAGTTATTATATGAAGAATATCATAATATAATTCAAGATTTTCATAGAGTAAATAGAAACATTGAGAAACCTGATTTTTTCAATATATCTTTTTGGTTTAAGGAAAATGTAATAGAAGATTTGTCTAAATTAAAAGAAGCAATTTATAAAATCATAGATGAAGATATTAAAAACTTTTTTAAAGTTATTTTTTCTAATATCATTCGGAAAGTTTCAAATACTAGAAACGGTGAATTTAAATTGTATAAAATGCCTGAAAAATCCTTAGAAAACTTTAATCCGAGTGTTTTTGAAGAATTTTCAATGGAATGTGAGAAAAGTATTAATAAAATGAAAAAATTTTACTCCGTATCCAATATCTGTAAAATATCAATATTGAATGAAGACTCCCGAGATAAAACAAGTATAGATTCAAATTCTGTTGATCTAATTGTAACATCACCTCCTTATGGAGATAGTAAAACTACCGTTGCTTATGGTCAATATAGTAGATTATCATTACAATGGATGGATTTTGATAAAAAAATTTACTCTTCAATAGATAAGGATAGTTTAGGTGGAATTCCTGTAAAAAATATTGAAGATGAAATTCTACAAACAAATCAATTAAATAAAATTATTACTAAAATTCAAAAAGTTGATGAAAAAAGAGCCAAAGATGTCTTAAGTTTTTATATTGACTTTTACAAGTGCATTAAAGAATTTGATAGAGTATTAAAAGAAAAATCGGTTTTATGTTTTGTTGTTGGTAATAGACGGGTTAATAATCATGTTATTCCCACAGATGAAATAATAGTAGAATTATTCAAGAATTACAATAGCTATGAACATGAAAAGACCATTATAAGAAATATTCCAAATAAGAAAATGCCTAAACAAAATAGTCCGACCAATAAAAAAGGAGAAAAATCCTCTACAATGAACAATGAGTATATTGTCATATTAAACAAAAAATAATATGGTATACCATTGCTTTTTTAAAGTGAAATTAAATTTCAATAATTTTCTTATAAAGAGTGTGTAAATCCTTTGAAAATATTCTAAATCCACTACCGTGTCATGAAATTTGCCTTTATTTTTTTCAGATTCGTAAGTTCCTAATCTAATATCATACGATATTTTTCTTTTATTGTAGAAATCAATAAATTTACACAAATTCATTCCATCTAAACAAACATATCCATGAATAAATTTAAATTTTTCATCCTTTTCTTTGCCACTACTTTCAGCAAAAATAAAGACTATATTTTTACTTTTTTTATTTAAACTATCTTCAATTGTTTCATAGTTGTAATATGAACCTGTAAAATTTACTATGCCCGTTTCATGATTTTTAACCAATATTTTAATTTTTCTTTCTTCATTATCAAAATTTAACTTAAAGCCAAACTTATTTTTATAAGAATTAAAAGAATCTCCAATTAATGTTGTATGGAATTTTTTATTGTTATTCTCATTGCTATCTCCATAGAATTCATACAGTGCTTTATTACTTCCTTTAGGTAAAGGATTTTTAGTAAAAAGAGTAATAGGACTATTTGAACTTATTCTTTTGGTTTTTATTTCAAGCTTTTCTTCTAAATTAAGTATTTATCCTTATTTATAAATTTAATAAAATAATTCTAATAATGTTATAGTTCAAACTTTTAAAAAAGTTTGATCAAAATGTATTAACTAAACAGAAATAAAATCATCTATGCTTATAGTTCAAACTTTTAAAAAAGTTTGATCAAAATGTATTAACTAAACAGAAATAAATTCATCCATATTATTAGTTTTTAAAGCTTCTTTAATGTTTGCTTTATCACTATCACTACTAAAACCATTATCCTTAAAAACAACTCTACATATTTCTGGTGCTAATTTATTTTTAAGCTCTGTTAATGGAATAGCTATTTCTTTAGTGATGTTATCACTTAAACAAATTAATAAAGAACCATAACCAATTGAATAAACTTTTTTATCAAGAATTTCAAATTCTTCTATTGGAACAGCTAAATCCAAACCATATTTAAGTATTATTTCATAGACAAGGTCTAATTCAATCCTTCCAGGAACAATATTATCTGGAGAATTCAATATTGTTTGCTCAATATTTTCATAATCAGGATTCCACTTATTTAAA
>JAITPS010000165.1 GCA_031289325.1 Candidatus Methanovirga meridionalis | reverse complement strand
AATTAAATAAAAATTAATTAAATAAAAATTAATTAAATAAAAATTAATTAAATAAAAATTAATTAAGTAAAAATTAATTAAATAAAAATTAATTAAATAAAAATTATTTAAATAAAATTTAATTAAATAAAAATTAATTAAATAAAAATTAATTTATTCGTAATTTTTAAATCTAATCGTATCTTAAAATAATTATTTAAAGGATGATTAAAATGAAAACAAAAATTTATAGAGTGAAAGGTAGATTTGCTTTGGGTGAAGAAATTCAAATTTTTACAAAAGAACTTAAAGCAGTAAATGAAAAGGACATATATGAAAGAATCTATGCTGAATTTGGAAGTAAACATAGAATTAAAAAGAATTTAGTAAAAATAGAAGAAGTTAAAGAAATAAGTAAAGAGGAAATTTTAGATCCTTTAATAAAAGCAATTGCTTAATCAAACGAAGGTAATCAAAATGGAAAATCCACAAAATGAATTAGAAAACATCATGAACCAGATTAATGTTTATAAAAGACAATATGAAATAGTACAACAACAAATTGATAACATTCAAACATCTTTAAATGAGGTTGAAATTTTAGAAGCAACCATGAATGATGTTCAAGGCAAGAATAATTTAAATACATTAGTCTCTGTTGGTGCAGGTTCTTTTATGGAAGCAAAAATTGATAATACTGATGAAATTATTATGAATATTGGTGCAGGTGTAGTTATTAAAAAAAATATTGATGATGCTAAAAAAACTACTGCTCAGCAAAAAAAAGAATTACAACAGAGTTTAGATAAAATGTTAGCTAAATTAGAAGAAATAAGTCAAGTTATTTCTCAACTTTCACCAAAAGCTGAAGAACTTATGATGAAAGCTCGAACAGGTCAACAACCTCAAATGACGGTTTAATATTTTTTTTAAATTTAAACATTATTCATCATGTTACTTTTAAAATATTATGAACTGTTCTCATAATTACTATTTAAATAAAAAAGTTCGAAATAAAAAAAATATTTAATAAGGACTCTTTAATTTTCATCTTCTTTAATTTTTTCTTCTTTATTTTTTTTCTATTATAATATAATGAATATTGAACACAAATAATTGCAAATTATTTATTTTCTTTATAAATCACACTTTCATAATATGTACAATTAATAACATTTTTTATTTAAAATTAGTTTAAATAATACACAATTTTTTCTTAAAGTTTTTCAATATACTTTTCTATTTTTTTTAAGTGTTTTAACTTAAATTTCATGTTAATTTAAATTTTATCAATCATAATAATAATTTATACTTTAAAAAATTGAAAAAATCATATAATAAATTATAAATAATTATATAATCATTTATTAAATGGTATTTGGGGGTTAATATCTTGTTTGAGTCATTGAAGAAGAAATTTAGTAATACAGCTAATAAACTTATAAAGAAAGTTTCTGATGAAGCAAAAGAGGATAATAATATAGAAGAAAAATCTTTAAATGAAATTAAAGAACCAACAAATCTTGATAGTGATGAATCTTTAAAAACCGAAGAATCAAATGTTGATGAAAAAGAAATCACATCCAAGGATGAAATATCTGATGGTAGTGAAATATCTGATGATAGTGAAATATCTGAGAAAAAAAGTTCATTTAGAAAGTGGATACCTTCTTTTAAAAAGAAAAAAGAAACTAAAGAAGATGTAAGTTCCACTGATGAGGATGTTTTAGTTGAAAAGAAAAGTAAATCAAGTTTTTTTTCATTTATTAAAGAAAAAACTATCTCACAAAAGGATCTTAAAGACATACTATGGGAACTTGAATTAGGTCTTTTAGAAGGAGATGTAGCTATTGATGTGGCTAATATTGTTGTTGAATCAGTGAAAGATGATCTTGTTGGAACAAAAATTAGAAGAAGTGATGAAATTGCTGATGTTACATACAATGCATTGAAAAATGCTATCTCTAAAATCATCGATGTTGATGGTAAAAAAATGACTAAAATGTTAGAGGAAGCAAAAGAAAAAAGAGAGCCATTAGTTGTAATGTTCGTTGGGATAAATGGAACTGGAAAAACAACAACAATAGCTAAATTAGCTAATTATTATTTGAAAAAAGATTATACTCCTGTAGTTGCGGCTTCTGATACATTTAGAGCAGGAGCTATTGAACAAATCACACATCATACTGATAATCTTGAAATTAAAGTAATTAAACATCAAAAAGGTTCTGATCCAGCAGCAGTTGCCTATGATGCTATTGAACATGCTAAAGCTAAAGGAAAAGAATTGGTATTAATAGATACTGCAGGTAGAATGCAAACAAATACTAATCTTATGGATGAAATGAAAAAAATAAAAAGAGTAGCAAAACCAGATATAATTATATTTGTTGGTGATGCATTGACAGGTAATGATGCTGTTGAACAAGCAACTAAGTTTAATGATGTAATAGATATTGATGGAGTTATTTTAACCAAAGCGGATGCAGATTCAAAAGGAGGAGCATCACTTTCAATATCCCACATTATTCAAAAACCAATAATGTTTTTAGGAATGGGTCAAGGATACGATGATATTATAGAGTATGACCCAAATTGGATGTTAGAACAACTTTTTAGTTAATAATATAAGAACTTTTCTAAAATATCTAAAGATACAAATTAATCGATTTTTTTATTTGAAGTAAAATTAATCTTATGAAAAAGTCTTATGAAAAAGATAATATGAGAAAAAATCATATTTTTGATTTCTCATCTATTTTTAAAAGAAATGGTTGTGCAAAAAGAGTATGGTCTTCAAATATATGATATCTGATTTTTAGTTAAGAAAAAATTTAGATATTGGTTTTGATAAAGTTCTTAAAAGATAACTTTTTTAAAAATAAATATTATTAAAAAATATTAATTTAAAATATGTTTATACAATTTAAAGTTAAAGATTTTTATAAACTAATATCTAAAATTAAATATAGTGGGTTTGATAAAGTTTTTAATAAATAATTTTTTTTAAAAATAAATATTATTAAAAAATATTAATTTAAAATTATTTATATTAATTAAAATACATTTACATTATCTAAAATTTAAAATTATAGATTTTAATAAAAAAATATTTAAAATT
>JAITPS010000103.1 GCA_031289325.1 Candidatus Methanovirga meridionalis | reverse complement strand
CAATAGATAAATATTAATATTTAAAAAAATAATTTGAATAATTTTTTGAATAATTTTTTGAATAATTTTTTGAATAATTTTTTGAATAATTTTTTGAATAATTTTTTGAATAATTTTTTGAATAATTTTTTGAATAATTTTTTGAATAATTTTTTGAATAATAATTTGAATAATAATTTGAATAATTTTTTGAATAATAATTTGAATAATTTTTTGAATAATTTTTTGAATAATAATTTGAATAATAATTTGAATTATATAATGTAATTTGAATTATATAATGAATATTAAATTAATAATTTATAATTAAATAATTGGTAGTGATAAAATGGTATTAATTGGTCTAATTTCAGATACTCATGTTGGTGATAAAGTAGAGAGCTTACCTGCAAATTTAAGTACCTACTTTAAAGATGTTGAACTTATTTTACATGCTGGAGATTTAACCTCTCTAAAAGTTATTGAGGAATTAGAGAAAATAGCTCCTACAAAAGCTGTTCAAGGAAATATGGATAGATTTTATGGTGTTGATTTACCAGTAAGTCATGTTGAAACAGTTGAAGGTGTTAAAATTGGGGTTAAACATGGTGAAGTTAATCCAAAAGGAGATACTCAACAATTAGAATATATTGCTCGAGAACTTGAAGTAGATGTTTTAGTTAGTGGACATAGTCATCAGCCATTAATAGAACAGGCAAATGATATACTTCTTATAAATCCTGGTAGTCCAACCAAACCTCTTTTAACCGACCCTACAGTCATGTTAATGACAGTTGAAGATGGAGAAGTTGATGTTGAAATTATTAAAATTGGTCCTCCAACATGCAGTTCTTTAAATTTTAAAAAAGAGAAAAAGAATATATTGGATGGAGGATAATTAATTTTAAACTTTAAATAACTATTAAATAATCGTTAAATTAAACAATGATAAAATTAATTAAAATAATATCTAAAAATAATGAATAAAGCGAAAACAATGAATAAAGCAAGTGAATTTGGATAATATGGGAAATCAATGGCAAAAGGATAAAAAAAAAGAATATTACTATAAAAAAGCTAAAGAATCAAATTACTATTCAAGGGCATCTTATAAATTATTACAATTGAATAATAAATATAGGATTATTAAAGAAGGCAATAGTGTTGTTGATTTAGGTTCAAGTCCTGGTGGTTGGTCACAGGTAGCTTTAGAAAAGGTAGGTTCAGAAGGATTAGTTATAGGGGTGGATTTAAATACAATCCGACCTATTAATGAAGAAAACTTTTTTTTTATAAAAGGAGACTTCACAACTGAAGAAATTCAAGAAAAAATAATTAACACACTAAACGAAGAAGTGGATGTTCTTATTTCAGATGCATCGCCGTCTTTAAGTGGAATAAAAAATATTGACCAATTACGATCAATTGATTTGGTTAAAAATGTTATTAAAATATCTGAATTACTTTTAAGAAACAATGGGAACATATTAATTAAATTTTTTCAAGGAGAAGATTTTAATCCTATATTAAGAGAACTTAAAAAGAAGTTTAGAGTTGTTAAAACAACTAAACCTAACTCTTCTCGAAAAAAGAGTTCAGAAATGTACTTAATCTGTTTAGGATTCAAACCTCCGTGATATGTATATTTATTTAGAATCAAAAAAAGAATGCTATGACTTCTTAAGTCGTAGTAGTTCAAAATATTTTAAAGGTCGTGAAAAATTGTGAAATTTTTAAAATGTTCTTATTTTAATTATAAATGAAAGTTAATCTTTTTCAAACCTCTCCACACTTTTTTGATGTTATCATATCCTATGATGCTATATCTTAGATAATTGTTTAATATGATTAAGATCATAATTTATTAACAAAATTATATGCTACAGTCATCTTTTCCTCGGCTACCTTTATTTGTTCATCAATTTCTGAAGTAGCTTTATTAGAATATATTGCACTATCAACATTATCAATTGCTGATTTAAAAACATTTATAGATGATACTGCATTTACATAATTGATATTTAAAGATCCATCACTTGATGTATAAGATCCCTCTTTTTTATCATCGAGCAGATTTGTAATGGCTGTGTAATTTGATTTTAAAGATGAAAGTTTATCATATCTGCTTCCATGTTCAATGTTTGCTGTTACACTTTCAGATAATATAGAAATACCAATATATGCCACAACCCCAATTGTTGTGACAATCATAAAAATTCCTAATATTGATATTAGCATTGATGTACTTTTAAATAAACTTAATCTTGATTTTTTCATAGTATCACATTAATTAAATATTTTGTTTTATAGTTTATAACTTTTGTTTTATAGTTTAAAACTTTTGTTTTATAGTTTAGAACCAAATTTTTCACAATTTAAAAGTTTTTTAATTTTTACTAAAATATTCTAATTTTCAAAATATCAAAAACATCTAATTAAAACCTAATTAATTTTATTAACTTTATTAATTTATAATTAAATAGTTTATTTTATTTATTTTTTATTTATTTTATTTATTTTATTTATTTTATTTATTTTATTTATTTTTAAAAAAATTTATAATTAAATGTAATGGTGTTGATAAAATTTTTAATGAATAATTTTTTAAAAATAAATATTATTTAGAATAAGTTTATATTATTTAAAATCATGGATTTTGGTGTTGACCCTGTAATTTACTTAAGTTTTATATAGTGGTTGTGTTCATAAATATATACATAAATAATTGAGGTGTTTATTTATGAGTAAACGTGGCCCTAAACCAAGTTTTGTGAATGTTCCTTGTCCAAATAAGAATTGTAAAGATTATGGTAAAATTGGAAACAAAAATGTATTGGGTAATGGTACTTATACAAACCAAAAAAAGGGTGTTGTTCAAAAATATATTTGTAAAACCTGCACTAAAACTCTCATCAAATGCAAACACAATTTTGTATGATTTAAGAACTGATAAAGAAATTGTTTTTTTAGCTTTAAAAATGATCTTAAAAGGCATGAATCTTAGATCAGTAGCCAAAATTTTAGAAATTAAACTCGATACCGTACGTAGATGGTTACAAATTTCAGCAAAACATTGTGAAGAAGTTAACAAAGTTTCAATGAAAGAAATAGATGTTGAAAAAGTTGAACTTAATGAATTATGGACTCATGTTAAAAAAAAACATATCCAAGCATGAATTGCCAATACAAAAAATGAAAGATAGGTTTGGTTAAGCTTTACCACAGAACACAGATTAATTTTATCTGCCTATCTATGAGATATGACTCAAAAATCTGAGGAAGTTGTAAAACAAACATGCGATAGAATTCAGATAATAATTTACCTTTATTTGTTACTGATGGTAGAACATATTACAAAAAGTCATTACTCGATAGATACAGTTATACTGCTGAGTTTCCTAAAACAGGTAAAAAAGGAAGACCCAAAAAACCAAAACAACTACCTATAAAAGAATTAAAATATGCACAAATAATAAAAAAAAAGAAGGTCAAAATTTAGTCAGTGTTTCAAAAAAGATCATATATGGAGATTCTGATGATATTACCAATTCTCAAATCTCCACTTCCCATATTGAGCGAGAAAATTTAAATTTAAGAGGTGAAAACAAGAGATTAGCAAGAAAAACATTATTACTCTAAAGAAGACAAATGGTTGCAACTTCATCTTACTTTACAAATAGTAACACATAATCTCACTAAACCACATTTCTCACTTAAAAAACTTAATTTAAAAAATATAAAAGGTAAAGTTTGGAGAAAATTTGATAAAGTGACACCAATGATGTCTTTAGGAGAAATGCCCATGTATGAACTTTAAAAGAATTATTAACATTCCCATTCCACAAAAATAAAAACATCAGTATATAAAAGGGTCATCACCTAAAATTTCAATGACAGTTAAAATCATTACACAAAACTCCTAAAAATATTAATATGTAATGTCTAAATTTTTACTGATAAGTTTCATTAACAATGTTGTCAGCTTAAAGATTTTCGATTAAAAAAGAGTTATTTTTTTTATTAGAATTAACTTAGGCATTATACTCTTTATTCCTCAAAATATAAATTAAAATAAGGATATAAACAGTATTAGTCGTGATTGGTATTGTATATGATCATGATTAATATTAATCTTCTTATAGATAATATTTATATACTATAAATTTTAAACTATGATAATACTATTTAAAAAAGTTAATATTAATTTTCTTATAAGTAATATTTATATACTCTGAAGTTTAAATTATGATAATACTATTTAAAAAATTAATTGGAATCTATAATAGCAGATAAAAAAAATGGATGGATGGTGTTTAAACTATGATTAAAAAAGAGGATAATGTTAGTATTTTAACGGATTTTATGTTTAAGCTTGTTTTCGGACGAGTCGCATCAATAGAATTATTAGAAGATTTTCTTGAAAGAATAATCAATATAAAAGTTGAAATTGATTATATTGCAAACAATGAAATAGTTAGAGAAATGGCTGA
>JAITPS010000079.1 GCA_031289325.1 Candidatus Methanovirga meridionalis | reverse complement strand
TGTAATCATGAAATAGTAAAGTATATATATAAGTTCAATAAAATAATATATTAAGGTGGTAAATAATATAAAAAAATAATTTTATAGAGTTGATAAAAAATGTTTAAAAAATTGTTTAGTTTAAGTATAATAGTTTTAATGCTATTAAGTGTAATTGGTTTTGCTAGTGCTGCAACTTTGACCACATATTACCCTACAAGTGGTGGAGATAGATATACTGGTGATGATATTAAAATATCTATTTTAGCATCAAATGAAAATGATAGATTGTATTCATTCAAATCTAAACCTACTATGTTTGTTGGAACAACTACGTATAATACTGATGATGAAAGAAATCCTGTATGGGCAGTGTTGCTGGGATTAGTCAGGACTGATAATTGGCAGAAAGGACAGGTTAATCAAGTGAATATACCTTCAGAGTATACTAATAAATCAATTTATGTGATTCTTAGTGATGGTAGTTCTACATTCTTTAATTATCACACTTATTTTAGGTTGAATAATTGGGATGGTAGTAATTTCAATGTTACTTATTGGGATAGAGGATATGCTAGACATCCTCATGTAGGTGCTGTCTACAAAAGTTACTATTATTATGCGATGAATGGTGAAGACCTTTTCATCAATAGTAAATAATATTTCTCTTTTTTTAATTTTTTATGGAGTTAATAATTCAAGCCCAATTAAGCCAGTTGATGGTGGAAGTGGGCTTGTGTTATTAGTTCAACATATTAGGGGTGAATTATGGATAAAGAAGAAGAAATATTAGAAATATTGAATAAAATCAATGAACGATTAACTAAAATCGAAAACAATGATTTGAACCATATAGAACAAAGCTTAATTAAAATTAATGGTCGGTTTGATTTAATTGATGAGAAATTCATTGGTGTGAATAATCAATTCAAATGGATAAAACTAATACTTGGAGGATTCGCAGCATTAATAGCAGCATTAAAAATATTTGGAGGCTAAAATAATAATTCAAGCCAATTAATCCCAGTTAACGGTGGAAGTGGGATTGTGTTATTAGTTCAAAAAGAGATGATTGATAATGACAGAATTAACTAAGGAACATTTTGATGCTGAATTAAAAATATTAAGAAATAATATACAAAATATTGATAAAAGGTGATTGTAAAGTTTTAACCTCCTGAGATATCATAATGATTTTTTCTTCCAAAAACATCTGAAAAACATTTAAAAACAGATGAAAAATTATACATAAAAAAATCAGGATATATTAACGATTATTAAAATAATTTAAAGGTTTAACATCTCCAAATTCATCATTTAACCTTAAAATAATGTTAACACAGCGATTCAAAGTTCTTTTTTTAGTTTTAAACCTTTTTTTCCATTCTTTTTGTTGTGTAAGGGAAAAACATGATTCTGATTGGTTTACTTGTTTTTGGCATATTTATGATCAATCATGAATTACAGTTAGTTTATCCCATTGCGAAGGATTTTATTATACTAAAAACTTTTTTAAAAATTCAGGCATTAATTCCAAATCCATACACAAATTATCCAAACGGTTTAAAGCAATATAAATGTTTTTTGTTTTAAATAATGTTCAGTAGTTTCCCTTTCCATTTTTTTAGTTGTTTTTCTTCTTTTTCATCCTCACATTTTTCATGGTTCTTTGAATTTATCCTGTATGATATCATAATAGGAGTTTTATACATTTTTGATGGCTTATTAAATCCTAAATTATTTATTTACTTTATCATATTCTCTTCCATGGTCTTTTGTTATTCTGAATCGCTTATTTTCTGCTATACTCTCTTCTAAGAAAGTTTGTATGTTTTTTTGATCTTTATTATCATATACATTAAATCCCAAAACTTTTATAACTAATAAAATTAAATATATAAGACAGTTGGCAGAAATTTTGAAGTGGTCATTTATAGTGTTAATAACCTTAATTCTGGTTAAATGGATCCATGAAGATATGTCTCAAAAGTTAAGGGGATTACTATATATTAAAAATTAAGAAATTATAGGAAAATAAAACAAAACATGAAATCCTTAAGTTGATAGCATTGGGTTTATGACAACTCCATTAACTTAAGGATTTTTTGTATAATTTTTAGTTATTTTCTTATTTTCGTTTAAAAATTCTTTCTATTATTATATGGGTATTTTTTCTTTGATGTAGAGTATTTGTGAGTAAAGGTCTTATTTTATGATTTTAATATTTTTAAGAGTTTTGTATAATGATTTTAGGTATTTTTGAAATTTTAAAGTTTTTTTTAAAATAAAAATTTGATTTTGATTAAATTCTTGATATCGCTTTAAAATTAGTACTAATAAAATTTATCATTAAAGATTTGAACATTACCATTAATAATTGATTAATTAATAAATAATGTGAAATTAAGTTTAATGAAGAAAAATAAAGAAAAAATAAAGAGAAAAATTCTTAACTTGACAGAGTTGACTATTTCATATAAAAATTATATATATAATAAAATTAATATTATGAAAATAGAATTGTTTTTACAAAATAGTTTTTATTTTTATAAGTAAATTTAAATAATTAGATAAATAATAATTAGATAAATCTTAATAAATAAATTAATAATTACATTTAAAAACAAGTATTAATCATATTTTATGTTTATTTTATAAAAATATTAAATCATGAAAAATCATGAAAAATATTAAATATAAAAAAAATATTAAATATAAAAAAATATTAAATATAAAAATATTAAATTAATAATTTAAATAAGTAAACTATTATTAAATACTATTATATAGCTCATTGTGTAATATATAGTCATTAATGGAAAAGTTTTTAAATTTTGAACAATGAAATTTTTTATTAAATTATTTAATTCTAAATATCAGTTTATAAAAGTCCATAATCTTAAATTTTAATTATAGTCCTTATGGAAAAGTTCTTAAATTTTGAACTATAAATTTTTTTATTAAATTATTTAATTTCAAATATCAGTTTATAAAAAACTATAATTTTAAATTTTAATTAATATAAATAAATTTTAAATAATTTTAAATTTTAATTATAGTTAAATATCAATTTATAAAAGTCTATAAATTTTAATTAATATAAATGAATTTTAATTAATATAAATAATTTTAAACAAATGTTATTTTAATAATATTTAATTTTAAAAAAGTTATTTATTAAAAGCTTTATCAAAACCATATAATAAATTAAATAATTATTTTAGAATTTAATGAATAAAAGAAAGTTTAATGAATAAAAGAAAGTTTAATGAACAAAAGAAAGTTTAATGAATAAAAGAAAGTTTAATGAACAAAAGAAAGTTTAATGAATAAAAGAAAATTTGTAAATACAAGCATTAAAAATAAAAGTATTAAAAGTTTAGGTGTGCATTAATGATTGAAAAAATGATGAAGAATTATAAGCTATTAATTATAATACCTGTTATTGTAACAACCATCATGTTTGGAGTTATACTCTTCAATGGTCTTGAACAGGGTGTTGAATTAAAAGGAGGATCAATAGCTAATTTAGAATTAACTAACAATATGTCCTCCACAGAATTGAAAAATATGTTTTCAAGTAAGTTGAATGGTGTCAATATTGATGTTTTAAGTAACATTAATTCAAGAGCAAGTATTGAAATTGGAACTGATGTAAATGAGACGACATTTACTGATGTGCTTGGTGATGCAGGAAAAATAATTTCATACAATGCAATTGGGCCTGTTTTAAGTTCTGAAGCTATGGTGCAGATTTACTGGGCAATAGCTTTTGCATTCCTATTCATGGCAATCACTGTTTTTATAATATTTAGAGAATTTGTTCCTTCAATTGCAATTATTTTAGCTGCTGTTAGTGATATTATAGTAGCTATTGGAGGAATGTCTATATTTCATATTGATTTATCAATTGCTTCTGTTGGAGCAATATTAATGTTAATTGGTTACAGTGTGGATACTGATATTTTACTCACAACCAGACTCTTAAAAAGAAAAGAAGGAACAGTTTCTCAAAGAGCTTTAAATGCTATGAAAACTGGTCTTACAATGTCAATTGCGGCTATTGTTTCAATGGTTGTTTTGTATATTGTCACATTGATCTTAATACCTGAAGCAAGTACCTTAGGTGATATTGCAATAGTTTTAATCTTTGGATTACTTGCAGATATAATAACTACATGGTTAATGAACCTTGGAATTATAAGATGGTACTTAGGAGACACAGGAGTTGAGAATTTATGAAAAACAGAAGGTCTCGAAATTTATCTGAATTCATTAAGAATAAACAAACAATATTAATGTTAATATTAGTTTTAGGAAGCATCCTTTTAATTTCATTTAATGGAATATCTCAAGGTCTTGACTTAAAAGGAGGATCTTTAGTACAACTACAATTAGAACATCCTGTAGATAAAGATACAATGGATATTGTTACAAATGTTATAGACAAACGTTTAAATACATTCGGAGTAAAGGATGTTAAAGTCAGATCAAGTGGTAATCAATTAGTTGTTATTGAAATGGCTGGTGTAACAGCGGCAGAAGTAGAAAAATTAATTGGAAATCCTGGTATTTTCGAAGCACAAATTGATAATGTGACAGTGCTATCTGGAACCGATATTGAAAAGGTTGATGCTCCTGTAATAGAAGGTACAGGATGGAGGGTACCTTTCACTATTACTACAGAAGGTGCCAGAAAGTTTGCTGATAATGCAAAAGGTAAAGCTGGTCATAAAGTTTACATGTACTTAGATGGTAATTTAACTGATAAAAATCCTCCTGAACTTGATGCTGGTTTAGCAAATGGAGAACCTTCTAAAACTGTACAAGTTCAAGGGTCAGCTAACAGTCGTGAAGAAGCTGAAACTAAGTCAAAAGAACTTTATACTATCCTTAAATCTGGTTCAATCCCTGTAAAAGTTAATATCATAGGTTCAAATACAGTTTCTCCAGAGTTAGGAGAAAAATTCCTTTGGGGAGCTATTATCGCTGGATTATTATCCATTATATCTATTTCTGCTCTGATTTTCATTAGATATAAAAAACCTTTCCTTACTATTCCAATAATGATTACAAGTGTATCTGAGGTTTTAATTGTCATGGGAATAGCATCAATTATTAAATGGAATATAGATCTTGCAGCTATTGTAGGTCTTATTGCTTCTATAGGAACAGGTGTAGACGATCAGATTATTATCACCGATGAAGTTATTCACCATGATTCATCTGATAAAAGTAAGAAAGCTGAGAGAAGAAGAAAAGCAAGAACAAGAATGAATGTGAAAAATGCACTTTTCATTATTTTTGCATCAGCTGGAACATTAATTGCTGCTATGTTGCCATTGGTATATGTAGGATTTGCAAGAGGTTCAAGTGGTATTGGTATTTTAGCTGGTTTTGCATTTACAACCATTCTTGGTGTTTTAGTTGGTATATTTATTACAAGACCTGTGTATGCTAAATTCATTGAATTATTCTTTGATTAGAGAGTTAATAATTTTTCTCATCTAATCAATAATTTTATTAATATTGAATGGATGTTTTAATGAAATCAAAAAATCATGAAATGAAAGTTAAACAAATTAAGAATGGCACTGTCATTGATCATATAACAGCCAATAAATCACTCTATGTTTTAAGGATTTTAGGGCTTCCAGATGAGGATACGAGTCTTACAATAGCTATGAATGTTTCATCAAATGCCATAGATTTTAAAGATATTGTAAAAATTGAAAATAAAGAACTCAAACCAACTGAACTTGATCAAGTTGCATTAATAACTCCAAATGCTACTATTAACATTATAAGAAACTATGAAATAGTCACTAAAGAAAAGATTAAATTTAGAAATGAATTAAATTCAATTATTAAATGCACAAATCAAAAATGCATTACAAATACTCGTGAGCCTATTAAATCAAAATTTAAACTTATAAAAGAAACACCAGTAGTTATTCGATGTTATTACTGTGATAGGCTAATCACTGCTGAAGAAATTAAAGCACAATTTTATTAATTATTTATCAATGAAGTCATCAACTTAAGAAAATTATTTTTTAAACTTGATTAAAATTAAAAATGAACCATTTATAATGGATTATAAGATATAATTACTATGGAATGGTTCTTAAATTTTTGGAAAAGTCCTTAAATTTTGAACGATGAATTTTTTTATTAAATTATTTAATTTTAAATATTATTTTATAAAAATCTAATTTTATAAAAATCTATAATTTTAAATTTTAATTAATATAAATAATTTTTAATTAATATAAACAATTTTAAATTAATATAAATAATTTTTAATTAATATAAATAAATTTTAATTAATATAAACAAATTTTAAACTAATATTTTTTAATAATATTTATTTTAAAAAAAGCTATTTTATTAAGAACTTTATCAAAACCACTATAATTAAAGGTAATATCTAAATTTTCACTGATAAGTTTTATTAATAATGACTCAACTTAAGGATTTTTAAAGGATCCAAAACATTTTTCAGACTATAAAATCCACACATTAGTTAGAAAAAAAACATGAATTAATTAGAAAAATAGAAACAACAAATGTATAAATATTATATGGTAAATTCTATTACTTCATGATTAAATTGTTTATTTCATTTATTTTTCAAAAATAATAATTTTAACTTTAAAAAAATTAATTTTAAGAAAATTAGAATTTTTTAATAATATTTATTTTTAAAAAAATTATTTATTAAGAATTTATCAAAACCACTATAAATAAAATAGATATTAAAATAATGTGGAAGGTAATCCAATGGAATATCAATATACTCTATTTAATCAAAAGATTGAAATCATGGAAAATGGATTCAAATTCCCAACTACAAGATATAATGGAAGTAAATCAAAATTATCTGAATGGATTGGTTCTTATTTTGAAAAATTAAATTTTAGAACATGCTTAGATGCATTTGGAGGCACAGGTTCAATAGCTTACAAACTTAAAACAATGAATAAACAAGTATGTTATAACGATATCTTGTCTTTTAATCATTATATTGGAAAAGCATTGATTGAAAATAACAGAGTAATATTAGATAAAAACGATTTAGAATTAATATTAACAAGAAATAAAGATATTAACTATCCTACTATAATTCAAGATAATTTTGAAAATATTTATTACACTGACTTTGAAAATAAATGGCTTGATCAAACTATAACAAATATAAATCTAATTGGAGATGAATATAAATATGCAATAGCTATGTTTGCTTTATGCCAAGCATGTATCATTAAAAGACCATATAATTTATTTCATAGAAAAAATTTATATATGCGTCTGTCTAATGTTAAAAGAAGCTTCGGAAATAAAAAAACATGGGATACACCATTTGAAGAGCTATTTGTTAAATTTGTAAATGAATCTAATGAATCTATTTTTGATAACAATCAAGATAACATTTCTTTAAATAAGGATGCTTTAGAAATAGATAATAATTTTGATTTAATTTATATTGACACACCATATATCTCAAATAAAGGAACTTATGTTGATTATTATGGATTTTACCATTTTTTAGAAGGATTAACTTTTTATGATGATTGGGAGAAGAAGATAGATTATAATTCTAAACATAATCGTTTAAAACCTAAGAAAAATATCTGGAATGATAAAAAAAATATATATAAAGGGTTTGATAGATTATTCAAACATTATGAAGATAGTATATTGATAATATCATATAGAAATGATGGTATTCCTTCAGAAAATGAATTAAAAGAAATATTAGAATCATATAAAAATGAAGTTTCTGTAGAGAGCTTTGGTAAATATAAATATGTTCTATCTAAAAACTCAAACTCTAAAGAGATCCTCTATATAGGGAAGTAGCTAATTATATTGAAAATTATAATCATTAAGGTGATTCAATGAATAAAACATTATTTAAGAAATCTTTATTAAAATATTTCGACGAATTTAAAAAAACAATAGCTGATGAGAATGACGATTGGGTCATAAAAGGATTTATTGATGTGTATAAAAATATTTATACTATATCTATAGATACTAAAGTAATTTCAAAAATCATTGAATTATTATTATTTCCAGTTATTGGGAAATTCGCATCAGAAGAGGGATATAAAATTATTCCTTCAAAACATCAAAACCATTATCCAGATATAACTTTTATTTCAAAAGATAATGAAAAGATAGCTATTGATATTAAAACAACATACATTCGAAAGTCAGAATCCATTAATGGTTTTACATTGGGAACATTTACTGGATATTTCAGAGATAGAAATTCAAACAAAAATATCACATTTCCCTATGATGAATATTCTGCTCATTTTGTTTTAGGAGTTTTATATCAACGATCTGAAGAGAATTTTGATGAATACAAAAAATATTCTTTAAATGAATTAAATAGTATAGTTTCAGTTGTCAAAAATTTTGATTTTATATTGGAAGAAAAGTGGAAAATAAGTTCTGATAGGCCAGGTAGCGGAAATACTAAAAATATAGGTTCTATTAAAAATATAAGTGATTTAAAAACTGAAAATGGTCCATTTTCAAATTTAAGTGAAAAAACATTTGATGACTATTGGAAAAATTTTTTAACAAAAGATATGGCTCAAGCAATAGATTCTAAAATAAATTATAAAACTCTTAATGAATACTTGAAATGGATTGATTCAATCAAATAAAAATTGATATTATTATTTCAGAAAATCTTAAATTGTCTGAATATGTTTAAATGACTTAATTTTAAGAATTTAAAAGAACATATTATTTAATTTATATAATACCATTAAAAAAAAAGAGCTTTAATATTTATTAATAAAATACCCTGAGAAATAAAATGAATGAAACAAATATAATGCCTAAGAAAATTATGACCATAAAAGAAGGTTTGGTTGAATTAGTTATTCCTGAATTTGAAAAAATATCATCAGATGCAACTGTATTCTATAATCCTGTGATGGAATTTAATCGTGATATATCTATATTGGCACTTCAACAATTTCAAAAAGAATTAGAAAAACCTATAAATATTTGTGATCTTTTTGGGGGAAGTGGAATTAGAGCAATTAGATATAAAAAAGAATTAGAGAATGTTGGGGAAGTTAGTGTTAATGATATTAGTAGTGAAGCTATTAAATTTGAAAAAATAAATAGTGAAAATAATAATCTGAATTTAAACTTTCATCAAAAAGAAGCTAATATATTACTTAGAGAATTTCGAGGAAAATTTGATGTTGTGGATGTTGATCCTTTTGGAACACCATCATATTTTATAGATTCCTTAGGATACTCAATTAAAAAGAATTCAATGATTTGTGTTACTGCAACAGATACATCAGCTCTTTGTGGAACATATATTGAACCATGTATTCGTAAATATAATTCTAAACCAAATAAAACCGAATATTGCCATGAAACTGGAATTAGGATTTTAATAGGATTCATTGCCTTAAAATTTGGAAAATATAGGAAATATATAGAACCTAAACTATCTCACAGTAGTCAACACTATATGAGACTATATCTTAAAGTTTATAAGAGTTCAAAAAGTACTGATAAAAATTTAAATGAAAATATAGGTCATATAATCCATTGTAATAAATGTTTGTATAGAACATCTACTAAAGGATTAACATCAGCTATTAACATTCATTGTCCTGAATGTGGAGAAGATTTAATCATAGCTGGTCCATTATGGATAGGTAAAATTCAAGATCAAAAATTTATTGATGGTATGATTAATGAAATACCTTTAAAAAATTTAAAAACCTCTAAAAAGATTTTAAAATTATTAACAACCTGTAGTGAAGAAGCAAATTCCTTAATAACATTTCATGATATGCATCAAATATCTAAAGTTTTGAAAATAAGTGCTCCTAAGCTATCTGAAGTTTTAAAAACCTTAAAAAAAGAAGGATTTTCAGCTGCAAGAACTCATTTCAATCCACTTGGAATAAAAACAGATTGTGATATCAATTCTTTAAAAAAAATAATATATGATTTATCAATTGATTCAAAAACAATTTAACATACATAATAAATTAAATATGAATTAACAATTATTAAATAATTTAAAGGTTTAATATCTCTTCAAATTCATCATTCAACCTTAAAATAATGTTAATAGAATAGGTTAAAACTTTATGCCCATTTAATTATATTATAGTAGCTTTGATAAAGTTTTTAATAAATAATTTTTTTAAAAATAATAATTTTTTTAAAAATAAATATTATTAAAAGATATTGATTTATAATTAATTATATTATTTAAAATAAGTTTATATTATTTAAAATTTAAAATTATAGGTTTTCATGAAATAATATTTAAAATTAAATAATTTAATAAAAAAAATAATTTAATAAAAAAATTATCATTTTGAAATTTAAGAACTTTTCCATAACTCTATAATTAAAATAAGTTTATATTATTTAAAATTATAGATTTTTATAAATTGATATTTAAAATTAAATAATTTAATAAAAAAATTTATTATTTTAAAATTTAAGGACTATAATTTATAAACAAATTGTATAAACAATGAATAAAAAAATTAATAATTTATGTTTATCAAACTTTTCATTTAAAATAATTTAATTGAATGACTTAAAAATTAAATATTGGAGAAATTATAAAGTGAAAAAGATTTATTTATTTATTATAAGTATATTACTACTTGTGTTTATGATCTACTTAATTGGTATTGATAAATTAATTGAATCAATAAGAAATTCAAATCCTTATATAATTCTACTTGCAATACTGGTTCATTTTATTACATTAACTATTCGTTCACTAAGATGGGGTTATATTATAAATAAAGTCACGGACTTTAAAGATAATTTCATTGTTAAAATGATTGGTCTTTTTGCAGCTAATTTAACACCAGTACGTACAGGAGGAGAAATTTTCACTGCTGTTGCAGGAAAAGAGATTAATGGCATAAGTTTATTTAATGGGTTATCAGCAGGATTTATTGAAAGATTATTTGATGCTGTCGTGTCTTTTATACTCTTATTTCTTTGTATCTTTTTAGTTCCTAAGAATTTTTTATCCCAAACAAATCAAATTTTTTTATTAATAGGTATTTTAGCTATTTCAGCTTATTTAATAATTATATATTTATTTAATTGGCGGGAAAACTTTAGCTTATACCTTTACAATATTTTACATTCAATTATTAAAATTCTACCAATATCAGAAGATTTCTTAAATAAATTGTATACTAAGGTGACTTTTGGATTAAAAGAGATGGTTAAATCTTCTAAAGAATTTTCTAACAAGAAAAATTTATTTACAGTCTTTACAATAAGTTTAAGTTCATGGGTTCTTGAATGTCTAAGATTATATTTAATAATAAGAGCTTTTAACATTGATATTCCATTTTTTGTAGTTATATTCATTTTTTTCATAGCAGATATCGCTGGACTTGTTTCATTGTTACCTGGGGGTATGGGTTCATTAGAACTATCAACAGCACATTTATTAACTTTATTCAATGTGCCATTTGCACTCGCAGGAACCATAATATTGATTGATAGATTAATTTCTTACTGGATAATTAACTTAATAGGAGCAATATTCACCTTACATTACACTAAAGATATTTTTAATGGTATTAAGAAGAGTTTAACTGATTAATGGATCAAGATCTTAAAACTCTCTAAAATTAGATAAAACAGCATTATAATTTTTAAATAGGTAAAATTAAGTAAATAAAAGATTAAAAAGCCTTTTAAATAGCTACAAATCGTGAGGCATTGGCATGAAAAATTTTATAATTGAAAAAATAAAAAATTTTGTTATTGAAGATGATTTTAATAAACATGATTTTAGTAATGGAATAGGATTTGAAGAACCATTAATTCATGTTGCTTCATCAAACAATCTTATATTTGAAGAATATAAAACTATTATTGGAGAATTCCACTTATCTCCAAAAGAGATATTTGAAATGGAATTTGGAAAAAATTCCCTTAAATCTGGTTCTGTAATAAGTGTATCCTTGCCAATAAGTGAATATATAGTTAAGAGTAATAGAAAGCAACAAAATATTCCCTCAAAAGAATGGACTCTTTTAAGAAGTTACGGGCAGGAATATCAAGTTGCTGAATATTTATCTAAAATATTAAATGAAAAAGGATATAAAACAATTATTCCAGCTATTTCTAAATACTTCAAAATTATTACAAAGGATGAGAACATTGTTTCAAACTGGTCTGAACGCCATATAGCTTATGCTACTGGTTTAGGAACATTTAGTTTAAATCAAGGATTTATTACAGAAAAAGGAATAAGTAATAGACTGGTTTCTCTTGTAACAGATTTAAATCTTAAAGAAGACCTTAGAACTTTTAAGCATCACAATGAAAACTGTTTATATTTTTTTAATGGTAAATGTAAAGCTTGCAAAAAAAGATGTCCAATAAATGCTATTTCCAAAAAAGGCATAGATAAATATCTCTGCCGTGAACAGTTATATGGAGAAAAATCCATTAAAATAGCTATTTCTCGTGGAGCAAACCAAGAATCAGGATCAGGATGCGGTCTTTGCCAGACCAATGTTCCTTGTGAGAGAAAAAATCCTACTACTGAATTAAAATTAAAAAATTTGATCTAATTTTCATTATTATCAGCTAAATTATTTAGTTAAACATTAAAAGTGAATATAATGTCAAATAAGATATTATGACTTCATCAGTTCAATTTGACATCTTTTCAAGTTTATATACTTTGAAAATATAAACTATTTATGCAGTGTTTTGCAAAACCAAATTTTTCATTTAAAATTTGAGTTTTAATTTCATTCATGAAATTTTTAATTATAGTGGGTTTGATAAAGTTCTTAATAAATAATTTTTTTAAAAATAAATATTATTAAAAAATATTAATTTAAAATTATTTATACTAATTAAAATAAATTTATATTATTTAAAATTTAAAATTATAGATTTTTATGAAATAATATTTAAAATTAAATAATTTAATAAAAAAATTTATCATTCAAAATTTAAGAACTTTTCCATAATAACTATAATAAAATTGTTAATTATTGAATTTTTAAAAAATAGAAAATTTTTCAAAATAAAGAAAATTATAAATTTTCTAACTTTAAAAAATAGAAAATTTTTCAAAATAAAGAAAATTATAAATTTTCTAACTTTAAAAAATAGAAAATTTTTCAAAACTAAGAAATTAGGCTAAAAATTTGATGACCTGTAAATGGTCTAAATTTTTTCTCTCTAAAAGCCAAATTTTAAATTTCCATCCTATTTTTGCAGTGCCTCTCAAAATAGAAAAAATTAATCTTTATTTATAAAATAAATGTGAAATTATGTTTTGTTATCAATGTGGAAAGTCTGAAGTATTAATTAAAGGCTTATGTGCTGAATGTTATATAAAACAATATCATATATTAACTATTCCAGCTGATGTATCTGTAAGAATTTGTGTTCATTGTAATGCTAAATTTATAGAAGGTAAATGGATTGATGCTAATATATCTCATGAAGAGATTATATATCGAACTATCGAAGATTCAATTGAAATTAATCCTTCATTTGAAAACCCAATAATTGATATGAATATTATTCAAATGAGAGGAACAATAGCTGAATCAACTGTTGAAGCTACAGATACATTTTTTGGAAAGGAAGTTCAGGAAAAACATGAGATCAATGTTCGTTTAAACAAAGATGTTTGTCCAATTTGTAGTAAAAGAAACTCTAATTATTATGAAGCTGTAATTCAAATAAGATCTCAACTTAAAAAAATTGAAAATAAGAAAAAAGAAGAAATTGATAAATTTATTAATAAAACATTAGATAAACTATACAAAAAAGATAAATTAGCTTACATCTCCCAAAAAAATGATATTAAAGAAGGAGTTGATTACTATATCGGCTCTCTTAAATCTACAAGAAAATTGTCTTCAGCTATTCAAAAAAGATTTGGTGGACTAATCACTGAATCTAAAAGATTGGTCACTAAAAATAAGGATACTGGTAAAGAAATATATCGTTTTTGGTTAGCTATTCGTTTACCAAGTTTTTTTATTGGGGACTTCATTGAATTTGAGGATAAAATAGCTAAGCTATTAAATTTTGATGGGAAAAAAATATCTGCAATTGATTTAGATAATAATACCATTATTAATATTTCTTGGAAGAAATCAGAAAATATTAAGACTTTAAAAAGTAGTAAGGATACTGAAAAAACTATTGTTATCTCTAAATCGCCTACTTCACTCCAAATTTTAGATCCTAAAACTTATGATGTAGTTGATTTTCCTATAACTCCAGATATTGAGAAATATTCTATTGATGATGAGGTAAACACAATAGCTATTAATGATAAATTGTACATAATTTAACTATAATGTCTCTTAAAGTTAAAAAATCAGGATTTTATTTCAATAATTTTATTTTATAGTTTAGAACCAATTTTTTACACTTTAAAAAATTTTTTACACTTTAAAGATTTTATATTTTTAAACTTAGAAAAGCAAAATTTTTCTTTATTGAAATTTTTCAATTCAATATTAAAAAATATTAATTTAAAATAAGTTATATTAATTTAAAATATATTTATATTAATTAAAATTTAAAATTATAGAATTTTATAAAGTTTTATTTAAAATTAAGTAATTTAATAAAGAAATTTATTATTCAAAATTTAAAAACCTTGCAGTAATGATTATAAGTGATAATATTTATACTTTAAAAAAATATAATATGAAATGAGTTTATTTTTAATATAAAATGTTTAAGATGAGATGTTTAAGATGGGTAATGAATTAATATATAAGTTAGAGAAATTAGATGTTTTGGATGCGAGTCCTGGTTTATTAGGTGGTAGAAGACATGAGCAAGCAGTGAATGAATGGAGAAGATGCAATGTTAATGTTTATTCTAACAGAATACATGTCGAAAAATATGGTTTTTGGACTGGATCGAATAAAGGTGAGCAGACAGTTTTTTTTGAAGATATAAGTAATATTGATGAAGATAGAGGATTTTTATCTTCTCATTTAACTGTTGGGTTTAGAGGTTCGGATGCTTTGATTTTAAGAAGTTCAACATCTAAAATGGATGAATATAAAAAATGTATTGTCCAGGTTTATGAAAATTTTAAAAAAAATAAAAAAAATGAAAATAACACTTCAAATGCATCTAAAGAGAATAATCCTGCAGATGATATTAAAAGATTCCATGATTTAATGGTTGAGGGCATTATTAGTGAAGATGAATTCGAAGCTAAGAAAAGAAAGTTATTAGATTTATGAGGAATAGAAATGGACAATACGGAAAAAATTGAGATTATTGAAAAAGGAACCTTGGAGATTATAAACAATGAACAATTAGATGAAAAAATTGATAAACAAAATCCAATAGCTTATACTGGTTATGAACCATCTGGTAAAATTCATTTAGGTCATGCCATTACAGTCATGAAATTAAAACAGCTACAAGATATGGGATTTAAAATAAAAATATTGTTGGCTGATTATCATGCTTATTTAAATGGTAAAGGAACCATTGATGAAATTCAAGAGTTAGCTGAATATAATATGAAAGTTTTTAAAGGCTTGGGATTAAATCAAGATACTGAATTTATTCTTGGTTCTTCATATCAAACTAAATCAGATTATACTGATTATGTTTACAAATTGTCAACTTTAACAACTTTAAAAAGAGCTAAACGTAGCATGGATCAAGTTAGTAGACATGATGAAAATCCAAAAGTGGGTAATGTTATCTATCCATTAATGCAAGTTGTGGATATGAGATTTTTAAATGTGGACATTGCATTAGGTGGTATGGAACAGAGAAAAATACAGATGTTAGCTCGAGAAATGCTTCCTAAAATTGATTTTGAACCTCCAGTTTGTATTCATACTCCACTTCTTCATGGACTTGATGGTGATGATAAAATGTCTTCAAGTAAGGGAAACTTCATAGCTGTTGATGATGATGAAAATTTAATTAAACAGAAAATAAAGAAAAGTTATTGCCCTATTAAAGTAGTTGAAGCTAATTCACTTATTGAAATAGCTAAATATTTTATATTTCCAAATCAGGAGAAAATCTTAATTGAAAGAAGCGATAAATTTGGGGGAAATCTTAGACTTAGTGAAAATGAACTATATGATATGTATGGGTCTGGTGAATTACATCCATTAGATTTAAAGAATACTGTAAGTAACTTTTTGATTGAATATTTAAAACCTGTTCGAGAATATATGTCAATTAATTAACCTTTAATTTAAGCATTACCTTACTCCTTAAGTTAACATTATTGAATATCAGGATCTTGGTTTCCGATTAAAAAAAATGATAATATTAAGTATATCAATTTTGATAACAATTTAATTACTGTAAGCTTGGTTCTGGTTTTTAAATCTATCAATATTATTTTTTGACCATTAATACATTGAGTAAAAATTTGAAATAAAATATTATCAACTGAATTTGATATATTCCTAAAAACTTCAGGATTCAACTTTTTGATGGTTTTAAATTAGTTTCTTTAATTGATTAAATTGTTTAAGGTAGATTAAGTATTTGAAAGGTAGATTAAGTATTTGAAAGGTAGATTAAGTATTTGAAATTAGGTTTTTTAGTTTTTCAAATGATAATTCAGTTATTTCACTAATTTCTTCCAATGCAAAACCTTTATTTTTCAATTTTAAAGCGAAATTAATTTTTTCTTTTTCAATGCCTTTTTTTTCACCTTCTTTTATGCCTTCCCTTATACCTTTTTCTTTTGCGGTTTCTAAACGGATTTTTTCATCCATTTGTCTTTTTTCAATTTCTATTTTTAGAATTTCGGCTTCTTTACTTTTTGAGATCATATTTTTAGCCTCCTC
>JAITPS010000031.1 GCA_031289325.1 Candidatus Methanovirga meridionalis | reverse complement strand
ATATACTAATAAATGTAAATTTTGTATTACTTCTTGAGTCTTTAAATAATAATTTTGATTCAATGAAATATTAATATGAAATTTACAAAATATAAACCCATTATGGAATAAGAATAATTTTTTTTATTTCATAGGTTTTTTTTGCTTAAGAAATTGTAATACTTTTTTAAAAATTAGTAATACTTTTTTTGAATTTAGTATTTACAATATTTTTCTCTTAAGACATTAACTTAAATTCTTAAATTAAAAAAAAAGGAGATGAAATAAATTATGTTAAATAAAAAAATTGGATTAGGATTAATCCTAATGGCACTGATGGTTGGAAGTTCCATAGCATCAGTATCAGCCCTACATAGAGAGATCACATTTTATGGATTTGATGTCCAAATTTATGATTATACTCAGTATACCCGTAATTTTGAAGCGTTTCATTCTTATCTTGCGGATTTAAAGTTTTATCAAGATGACTCCGTAGTAAAAGAATACAAAAATCTGAACCTTACTTGTGCTGGTTCTCCTGGTACTCATAATAATGCATGGGCAATATCTTTTAATGAAACTGTTGCAGATGAAACTAATGAGACAATTGTTCCACCAGCTGGTACTACTTCATTTGAATTTTCTTTCGGCACTATAAATTTATCAACTGGAAAAATCCCCATAACTGAAAGTGGTCTTGAGATTTGGTTTTTTGATTCTAAACTCGAAACTAAGGCAAATAAAGCTGCCAATGGTGATTGGATTGCAGTTCGCCCATATATTGATCGGCATAATCCTCTTAGATCATCTTTCGTTGCTTATACTGTACCTGATACAGTATATGATTATGCATTTGAACATGTTTTATATTAGATAGTCGTGGATTTATAGATTACTAAGTTTTTTTTAATCTATACAATTAGAAAAATAAAATATATTATGGGATGTTAAGTGAAAAATTATTAATTAATTGTTTTTCCTTAATATCCTTAAAATCATATCATTAATATTAAATTTAAATAAAAAGGAGTTGAAATAAATTATGTTAAATAAATTAATAATATTATGTGCTTTAAGCATTTGTGTGTTAAGTGTTAGTGCTAGCACACATTTAGGCAATGCTTTTGTTGGAGACAGCGATGGTGTTATTTATGTGTCCCCAGATGGGACTGGGGATGGATCATCTCCAAACTCTCCATTAGGGAGTATGGAACAGGCCATAATTAAAAGCAACCCAAATGGGATCATTAAGGTACTTAAAGGTCTCTATAAAGGAGATGCTCATACCAATTTGGGGATTGATAAGAATCTATCAATTGAAGGAGATGAGGAAACAGTGTTTGACGGTGAAGGGAAAAGCTTCATATTCATGGCAAACACGGAGGGAATAAATGTTAATGTCTCAGGCATAACATTTAAAAATGCTAATAGTGCGTATGGTCCTGCTTATCATGGTTATGCATCTATTAACCATCTGAAAAATTGTGTCTTTGAAGGCAATAATGCTGATGTTGGTGCTGGTGCAACTGGGTTTTCAAATGCAGTTGCTATACTTGAAAACTGCACATTTAATGGAAATGATGCTAAAAGTTTTGCAGGTGCGACCAGTTCATGGGTAGGATCAAATGTAACCCTTATTGGGTGTACCTATGAAAACAATGCTGTTGATTTAAATGGTGCATGTATATTTGCACAAGGATCAAATTTCACGAGCATAAATTCCACCTTTAAAAATAATAAGGCTGGTGTTAGTGGAATTATATATGCTGATGGAGATGCGAAAGTGAATATACTGAAAACCGTCTTCGAAAATAATAGTGTAGAAACTGATGGTGGAGCAGTTTATATTGAGAATGGAAAGTTGGATGTTTCAGGCTCCCAATTCTATGCCAATAATGCAAATGACGGTGGAGCTATTTTTGCTTTCTCTTCAAGTGTAAATGTTAGTAACTCTGATTTCACTAATAACCATGCTTCTAACGGAGGAGCTATTAGTATAAATAGTAAAAGTAGTGTTAATATTGATAGTTCTAATTTCATTAATAATAGTGCAGAAGTTGATGGTGGAGCTATACATATTCAAGAAAGTAGTTTAAAAGATAATTCCTCTATTTATTATAATAATTCAGCGACAGGTGATGGTGGAACTATATTTAGTAAAAAAAGTTCTATTAACACATTCGGTTCTGATTTTTTAAACAATAAAGCAAATAATGGAGGTGCTTTAAGCATTAATTCTGGATCCATATATATAATTGTCGCTGTTTTTAGAAATTGCATAGCTAATTCTAATGGTGGAGCTATTGATAATCAGTTAGGTTTATTACATATTAATGCATCCATGTTTGAAAATAATGAAGCTATTAATGGAATTGGAGGAGCTATAAATCACAATCATACACAATTGCATAATATTATTCTGGAAGGTAATACAATTCAAAGTAATAGTGCAATAAATGGTGGAGGAATAGCAACTAATAAAGAAATAGATAAAATTTGGGAAAATTTAATCGAAAATAATAGACCTAATGATGTATTTGTATATAATAGTTGAATATACAATGTTTTAGGTTTTATTTACATTAAAAATCCAAAAAATTTTTAAAACCTGATGTTAATGTGATTAGTTCTAATTTGGATATCAATACAACATTTAGAGGTGGTGCAATTGATAATCTTTGGGGAGGAAAATCTACTCTAAGTAATGACACATTTTTTAGCAATAATAAACCAAATGATATTGGTTATTAAAAATAAAAAAAATGTTAAGTAAATATTTTTTGAGGTGTGGATTTTGTTAATTTTTGACAATACTAAGAATATCATCGATATTTGTAGTTATTGGATATTATTAACATTTTCTATTTTATTTAATTTTAAATATAAAATTCATGAATGATTATTTTTAATCAAAAG
>JAITPS010000028.1 GCA_031289325.1 Candidatus Methanovirga meridionalis | reverse complement strand
ATATACTAATAAATGTAAATTTTGTATTACTTCTTGAGTCTTTAAATAATAATTTTGATTCAATGAAATATTAATATGAAATTTACAAAATATAAACCCATTATGGAATAAGAATAATTCTTTTTATTTCATAGGTTTTTTTGCTTAAGAAATTGTAATACTTTTTTAAAAATTAGTAATACTTTTTTTGAATTTAGTATTTACAATATTTTTCTCTTAAGACATTAACTTAAATTAAAAAAAAAGGAGATGAAATAAATTATGTTAAATAAAAAAATTGGATTAGGATTAATCCTAATGGCACTGATGGTTGGAAGTTCCATAGCATCAGTATCAGCTATACCTAGAGGGCTTGATTTAACTGGAAGAGCAGACTTCGTAATCAGTGATCGAACTGCGCGTTATGATGGTTGGCTTACCCAATTTGCTGATTTAAAGTTTTATCAGGGTGACTCTGTAGTAAAAGAATACAAGAATTTAAACCTTACAAGTGAGGCTTCTGGTACTGCGAGTGCTTCATGGTCAGTATTTTATGGTGAAACTATAGCTGATGTCACTAATGAGACAATTACTCCACCAGAGGGTACTACTTCATATGAGGTTTACATCCATACTGTAAATTTATCAACTGGAAAAATCCCTATAAACGAAAAGTTTGTTAGAATTTGGTTTGAGAATACTCAGCTTGAATTCTTCCCAGAAGTAAGAGAACATGGTAATTGGCTTTTAATCAAACCTCATATTGATAGGAATAATCCTCTTAGATCATCTTTTGTGGCTTATGCTGTACCTGATACAGCATATGATTATTTAAGTTCACGTTTCCTGTAAACACACATTACCAATGAGGATAATACTAATAAAGAATTAATTTGAGGATGTTGGAATGTAAAGATATTTTAATTATCTTTTCTCAATACATCCTTATTTATAATTTGATTTTGGTAACAATTCATGAAATAATACAAAAATTCCATTATTACATGAAAGTAGGTAGATCCGTACCCATATTCAATTATACAATTTTAATAATTTTCATCATTAAAAAATAATTGCTTTCCATGCTTTTAAAATAAAATAAGAAAATTTTAAGAAAAATCTTATAGAAGTTCACACTTCACTACAACCAAAGTATTTATATACTATGGAAAATATACTAATAAATGTAAATTTTGTATTACTTCTTGAGTCTTTAAATAATAATTTTGATTCAATGAAATATGTTAATATGAAATTTACAAAATATAAACCTATTATTGAGATAAGAATAATTTTTTTTATTTCATAGGTTTTTTTGCTTAAGAAATTGTAATACTTTTTTAAAAATTAGTAATACTTTTTTTGAATTTAGTATTTACAATATTTTTCTCTTAAGACATTAACTTAAATTCTTAAATTAAAAAAAAGGAGATGAAATAAATTATGTTAAATAAAAAAATTGGATTAGGATTAATCCTAATGGCACTGATGGTTGGAAGTTCCATAGCATCAGTATCAGCTATACTTAATGAGATTGATATAACTGGAAGAGCAAACTTCCAAATTCAGGATAAAACTGTACGTGAACATGGTTTAATTACTCAATTTGCTGATTTAAAGTTTTATCAGGGTGACTCTGTAGTAAAAGAATACAAGAATTTGAACCTTACAAGTGCTTATCGTGGCACCGTATATAATTCATGGCCAATATTTTATGGTGAAACTATAGATGATGTTACTGGTGAGGCAATTACTCCACCAGAGGGTACTACTTCATATGAGGTTTACAGCCATACTTTAAATTTAGCCTCTGGAAAAATTCCTATAAACGAAAAGTTTGTTAAGGTTATATTTGAGAATTCTAAAATTGATATAAATGCAGAAAGACGTGAACATGGTGATTGGATTGCAGTCAAACCTCATATTGATTTGAGTAATCCTCTTAGATCATCTTTTGTGGCTTATACTGTACCTGATACAGCATATGATTATGTTGTATCATTGGGAATCATACCTGCTTCATAATCAGCAAACTCAGTTAAATACAGCATATGATTATGTTTTATCATTGAGTGTGTTTTAACATTGGATTTATGAATGCAATGACAATAAATAACAATGTACCTGATACCGTATGTGATTATGTTTTAATCGTATCTGATGCATTTTAGAAATAGAATTATAATAATGAAAAATAAATAAATTAATGGATTGTTGAAGGGAAGAGAAAAGTTATTATAAATTATTTTTTCACCTCTTCACCTCTCCATATCCCATAAATATCTTAATAACATAGAAAAAATTAATATAAGGAGGAATTTAAATAATGATAAAAAGAACAATAGCTATAATAGTTATTAGTGCTTGCATTTTAAGTGTTAGTGCTGATACCTTGAATGTCGGAAATGATATTAGTCTTATGGGTGAAGATAATGGGGTGATTTATGTTTCCCCAGATGGAACTGGAGATGGTTCATCCCCAGATTCTCCATTAGGAAGCACTAAAGAAGCATTGAACAAAAGTAAGCCTGGGGGAACAATAAAAGTTCTGAAAGGCATCTACAACGGGGATAAACACACTGGATTAATGATTGATAGAGATATATCAATTGAAGGTGATGTTGATACTGTATTTGATGCAGAAGGAAAAAATTTTATTCTAATGGCAAACGGTCAAGGATTAAATGTCAATGTATCCAACATAAGCTTTAGAAATGCTAACAGTGAGCATGGTCCTGCTTATCACGGATATGCATCTGTCACCTATTTGAAAAACTGTGTCTTTGAAGATAACAATGCTGATACTGGTGCTGGTGCAACTGGGTTTTCAAATGCAGTTGCAACTCTTGAAAACTGCACATTTAAGAGAAACAATGCTGAAGAATTTGCTGGAGCAACCAGTTCATGGATAGGATCCAATGTAACACTTATACAATGCACCTATGAAAACAATACTGTTGATGAAAATGGTGCATGCATATTTGCAAGAGGATCAGAACTTACCAGCATAAATTCCACCTTTAAAAATAATAATGCGAATGATAGTGGAATTATCTATGCTGATCAAGGTGCAAAAGTGAGTATAATAAAAACAGTCTTCACAAATAATAGTGTAGAATATAATGGTGGAGCTATATATGTTTTATCGTCAAATCTAAATGTTAGTAACTCTAATTTCACTAATAACCATGCTTATAACGGAGGAGCTATTAGTATAAATAGTAAAAGTAGTGTTAATATTGATAGCTCTAATTTCGTTAATAATAGTGCGGAAGTTGATGGTGGAGCAGTTAATATAAAAGATGCTCAAGTTTCAATTAGTAATTCTAATTTCACTGCTAATAGTGCTAAAATCCGTGCAGGAGTAATATATAATGTAGGCAAATTAAGTATCGATAACTCTAATTTTAATAATAATTATCAAACTGATAAGTCTGACCTTTATTATTATGGTGGTGGTGTAATATACAATGAACTTGGTGATAATCTAATTATAAAAAGCTCAAATTTCACTGATAACAAGGCTGTTAAAAGTGGAGGAGTATTATACAATGTTAATGGAACTAATTTAACTATCCTAAATTCAATTTTCACTAAAAATAGTGCAATGTTTGGTAGTGCAATACAGAATGATTATGGTGATAATTTAACCATTAAAAAATCAATTTTTGATGGTAATCTTGTAGAAGGAAGTGGTGCAATTTACATTGGTTCTGCTTATTCATCTGATCATGACCGCAATGTTTTAATATCTGACTCAAACTTTATTAACAATGTAGCTAAGAATGGTTGGGGTGGTGCAATTGCAATATTAAGTAAATCTAATGTTAATGTGATTAGTTCTAATTTTGATGGTAATACAGCATTTAGAGGTGGTGCAATCTTTTTAGGCTCTGCTTCACTCACTATAAGTGGTGCTTCAACTTTCACTAATAATTTTGCAAGCTATGATGGTGGTGCAATTGATAATTTTGATAAAGGGAATTTAGATGTAGCTAATGATACATTTTTTAGTAATAATAAACCAAATGATATTGGTTATTAAAAATAAAAAAAATGTTAAGTAAATATTTTTTGAGGTGTGGATTTTATTAATTTTTGACAATACTAAGAATATCATCGATATTTGTAGTTATTGGATATTATTAACATTTTCTATTTTATTTAATTTTAAATATAAAATTCATGAATGATTATTTTTAATCAAAAG
>JAITPS010000141.1 GCA_031289325.1 Candidatus Methanovirga meridionalis | reverse complement strand
TACTCTATAAAAATCTATAATTTTAAATATTACTCTATAAAAATCTATAATTTTAAATATTACTCTATAAAAATCTATAATTTTAAATATTACTCTATAAAAATCTATAATTTTAAATTTTAAATAATAATTATGTATTTATTTTTAAAAAAGTTATTTATTAAGAACTTTATCAAAATCATTATACTTCTATTATAAATAGATAAAATATTTAAATTAAATTTAATATATTATTTATAAGTAAATATAAATGAAATAATAAATTATATTAAAATAAATTTTATAATGGTTATTATAACTAAAATAGGTAATTATAGTTAAAATAAGTAATTATGGTTAAAATAAGTAATTATGGTTAAAATATGTAATTATGGTTAAAATATGTAATTATAGTTAAAATATGTAATTATAGCTAATAGTGATTTTTATGATACCTGGTATGAATCCAAAACAAATGAAGCAAATGGAAAGACAAATGAAAAAGATGGGAATGGATGTAAAAGACATTTCTGGAGTTAAAGAGGTAATAATAAGGCTTGAAGATAGAGAATTAATTATTCCTAATGCAGAAGTTAATTTAATGAAAGTAATGGGGCAAGAAACTTATCAAATTACTGGTACAGCTACTGAAGTTCAAATTGAAGAAAAATTAATAATTCCTGATGAAGATATAGAAATGGTGGCAAGTCAAGGACAAGTTTCTAAAGAAAAAGCCGAAGAAGCTTTAATAGCTACTAAAGGTGATTTAGCAGAAGCTATTTTAAAATTAAACCAGTGAATATTTGATTAAAATGACATTTATAGCACACATTTCTGATTTTCATGTCGGTGGGGCAGATTTTAATGAAGATGTCTTTTTTAATAATGTTGATAAGGTTAATGAATTAGATCCTGATTTTATAGTTTTTACTGGTGATTTCACAAATCATGGCTATTATGCAGAGTATGTAAAAACTACAGAGTATATAAAATTTTTTAAATCCCTGTTTTTTTCTATCCCTGGAAATCATGATGCTCGTAACTTAGGTTATGAAACTTTCCAAAAACTTATTGATGAACGTAGCTGGGCTAGAAATTTAAGTTCTAATGATGAGAATAATGATAAAATAAAATATGACGATACTCTAAAAGAAAAGTACATGTTTAAAGATAATTCAAAAAAGGATCGGGTTAAGAAAAACAATGGTTCGAAATCTTTTGTTGATATTAGTAATATTACTTTGGTTGGTTTAGATAGTTCAGATCCAGATATTAGTGATGGAAGTGTTGGTCGTCCTCAACAATTGTGGATGGAGGAGATTTTAGCAGATTCTTATATAAATTCTACTTTTTCTATTGTAGCTATTCATCATCATGTTTTACCTATTCCTAAAACAGGAAGAGAACGCAATATATTATTAGATGCTGGAGATATTTTAAAATCATTAACAGATTTTGAAGTTAATATGGTTCTATCAGGTCATAAACATGTTCCATATTTGTGGAAAATTGAAAACACTCTTTTTGCCACTGCTGGATCTTTTTCTTCTCTTAAATTAAGAGGATCTTGCCCTAATTCATTCAACACTTATGAAATTGAAGAGGATTATGTTGAAGCTATTTTAAAACCATACAGAAAGGATGATATCCTCTTAGGAAAGCATAAACTTTAATTTTTTGGGACTGTAAAAAGAGAATTTGCAGTATCTATTTATATTTAAATTAAAATCAAATTATAAATTTATATTTATTTTTAAAGATTAAATAATAATTTTAAAAAATTTTCTATTTTTTAAAGCTATAAATGTGCATATTTTAAAAATAATCTATTATTAATCAATATAATTTTAAAATAAATATTATCGTGAGATTAAACTTAAAATAGATAAGATAATAGTTTTTAAATTATATCTATATTTTCATATAAAGTATCTCTTAAAGCAGGGATTCTTCCAATATTTTCAACAACTTGTTTAAGATTTTCTACTTCTGTTTTACTATCATACTCCGCTCCTGCTGATTTAGATATATTTTCTTCACCTAATGTTCCTCCTAAATCATTAGCTCCTGCTAAAAGACAAACTTGACTAAATTTAAAACCTAATTTAACCCAAGATGTTTGAATGTTCTTTAAATCATTATGAAACATTAATCTTGAAATTGCATAAACCTTTAAATCTTCAGTTCCTGAAGTTCCAGGATTGGATTCTCCCTTTAAGAATATTGGTGCTTTTTTATACATGAAAGTTAGAGGTACAAACTCTGTAAATCCACCTGTTTCTTTTTGAATTTCTCTGATTATATCTAAATGCTCAACTCTATTTTTTGATGATTCAACATGCCCATACATCATTGTAGCTGTTGTTTTAATTCCACTTTCATGTATTGTTCTTATAACATCTTTCCATTCTTCAGTATTAAGTTTAGTTGGACATATAATTCTTCTTACATCATCATTCAATATTTCAGCAGCTGTTCCTGGTGTTGTTCCAAGACCCGCATTTTTTAGGATTTTTAAACTTTCTTCAAGTGATAATTCTGCTTTCTTAGATCCATAGTAAAGTTCCATTGGAGAAAAGGCATGTATATGGACATCAGGACACAATTCTTTAATTTTTTTTAAAATATCCTCATAAAAGTAAACATCCACATTTTCATGAAGTCCTCCTTGAATACAGAATTCTTTAGCTCCATTATCGTATGCCTTTTTTGCTATATCGCCTAATTCTTCAATACTTAAGAAAAAAGCATCTTCATCTTCTTTATTTCTCTTAAAAGCACAGAATCCACATGCACTTGTACAAATATTTGTAAAATTAATATTCCAATTTTTAAGAAAAGTTACTTTATCTCCCACTATATTTTTTCTAACTAAATCAGCAGCAATAATTAAAGCACTAATATCTAATCCTTTAACTTCCATTAAATATATTGCATCTTCATTAGAGATAGGATTATCTAAACTATCTTCTAAAATCTCTTTAGTTTTCTTTTCAATATTCCAATTTCTAAACATGTTTCTCATTTTTGTTTATATTCATATTATAATTTTCCATTTGAAGTTTTTAAAAATTGTTGTTGAAAAATTTATTTTTTTTAGTTACTTTTTGTTTTTTTTAAAATTTTCATTTATTTTTTCTTTATTTTTTCTTTGTTTAATTTAAAATTTTCTTATCTTCAAATCCTTAAAAATTCATATTTTTAATCTGTTTTAAGGCATTTATTTGAGATAATATAATTTGATTATTTCTATTTTTGCCAATATTCTATTGTAATCTTTATAAGTAATTTAATTCAGTTATATGTTCTTTTATTTAATCTTATTAATTGTTTATAATATTTATATGTAAATTTAATTTGTTTTTAGTTTTTATAACTAAAATAAGATATTATTAGTTAAGATATTGTTTTATTTTTTGGACTCATATTATTCATTTAATTTACTATTTTAATAGTATTTTTCTTTATTTTTCATTGTTTTATTTTTTAATTTTTTATAATATGGTATATGTTATAATGATAAAGTCCATACTAATTTTGGTAAAATTTTGATAATAAAAATAGAAACCTTTATATATGGTGGGATACAATATTAACTTGGAGGTGAAAATATGAGTGAATTACCACTAGCACCAGTCGGTCGTATATTGACAAATGTCGGTGCTCAAAGAATCAGTGATGCTGCAAAAATCGCATTAAAAGATGCATTAGAAGAATATGGTGAAGAAATAGCTAAAAAGGCTGTCTCTTTTGCTAAACACACTGGTAGAAAAACTATAAAAGCTGAAGATATTAAATTAGCTATTAAATAATCGGTTTTAGTTATATTGGTCTTGTTTTAGACCAATTATTTATTTATTTTTATTTATAGTAAACTATTATTTTCAGTATTTTTTCATGATAATAATTAAATAATTTCAATTCAAGTTTTTAAAAATTATTGTTGAAAATTTATTTAATTTTAATTTAATTTTTATTTTTATTTTAATTTTAATTTAATTTTTATTTTTATTTTAATTTTAATTTTAATTTTAATTTTAATTTAATTTTTAATTTTAATTTAATTTTTAATTTTTATTTAATTTTTAATTTTAATTTAATTTTTTGTTTTTATTTTATTTTATTGTAATTTATTTTTTTGTTTTTTTTAAACTTTCTTTTATTTTTCATGTATTTTTTCTTTGTTTAATTTTAAGTTTTTTTATCTTCAAATCATTAAAAATTTATATTTTTCATCTGTTTTAAAGCATTTATTCAACTGATTATTAATTAATTATTTCTCTTTTTTTACATAATCAATTATAAGGATTATAAGATATTAAATTAAGATCATAATAATTTATTTAATTTTATTTAATCATTAAAATTTTTATATTTATATTTAATTCACTATCATTATTTTATAATTAAAATCAACGATTTTTAATTAAATATTTTATTTTTTTTTCAAGTTATATTATTCATTTAATTCGCGAGTTTAATAGTATTTTTCTTTAATTTTCATTGTTTTATTTTTTAACTTTTTATAATATAATATGTATTATAATAATAAATTCCATACTAATTTTGGTAAAATTTTGATAATAAAAATAGAAACCTTTATATATGGTGGGATACAATATTAACTTGGAGGTGAAAATATGAGTGAATTACCACTAGCACCAGTTGGTCGTATATTGACAAATGTCGGTGCTCAAAGAATCAGCGATGCTGCAAAAATCCAGTTAAGAGATGCATTAGAAGAATATGGTGAAGAAATAGCTAAAAAGGCTGTCTCTTTTGCTAAACACACTGGTAGAAAAACTGTAAAAGCTGAAGATATTAAATTAGCCATTAAATAAATGGTTTTATTTCTATTGGTCTTGTTTTAGACCAATTACTTTTTTTTATTTTACAGAAAAATATCAATTCTCAATTTTTTTTAATTATCTTTTTTTATATCTACTTTTTTTCCTTCAACCATCGGAATAATTTCAAAAACAGAATTATCAAAATTTATATCAAATTCTTTTCCATCAAGCAACATGTGCTGAAAAATAGCTAAAGAAGATACTTCTGAGTGGGGTTGATTTGTAATTGATACATTATAATCTGCTTTTTTATAAACCTTTGTTGGAACTCTTGAACCTCCAACAACAATTAACTTATCTTTAATAGATTTTTGTATATCTTTAACAACATTTTGAACCTGAATACCGTACATAGTAAGATGAATAACTTCTCCACCATTATTCTGATACTCTTCTATTATATTCATATAACTTTTATTGTAACTAATTTCAAAAGAACCACCCCATCTTTTAACAAGATCTTTAACATTTTCCATTAATTTCACATCTTCTTCTCCTGTTAAATAAATTTTTGAAGCTCCAAAAGCTCTTGCTGTTAGACACACATGTGTGCTTATACGAGTATCTCTTTTTTTTCTATGATTAAGTCTTAATACTTCAATTTTCATGAAAACCACTAAAATTAACTTAATATAAAAGCTATTAAAATAAATAATCCTGAAAATAATCTCCCTATTTCATTAGAAGCCCCTAAAACATCCCCAGTAGCTATTTTAAAATTCCTTTCACAAACTATTGAAACAATAGCTCCACCAAAAATTCCTCCAATTACACCAAAAATTCCAATATAAGAAAGTAAAATATAGGAGATAGCTATTCCTAATATGATAGATATTATGTATTTTAAAACAGTCAAATATTCAATGAAAAATCTTCCAGTTCCATCAAGACTTGATTTTGAAGAAATAGCTACACTTAGTAGAGAAAACTTGGTAGACATTTCTATTATTATGATAGCTTGAAGTAATTTAAAGCCTATGATTGAATCTAAAATACCCAAGGTAATTATTCCAACAATAAAAAATAGCCCTATTGCTCCAGTTCCAATCTTAGAATCTCTCATAACAGCTATTTTTTCATCAGAAGTTCCATGTACCATTATTCCATCTCCAAAGTCCAACAAACCATCTAAGTGATGAAATCCATTTATATATAAAAAGAATCCATATAAAATAGCTGCTGATATTAGATTTGGGAATTTTAAGAAATCTATGATAAAATAGCTAATTAAAAATCCTAAAATACCAATAAATGCAGAGATAAATGGCCATAACCATCCGACCTTAGCCATACTTTTAATTGTTGTGTGAGTTCTGATTGATAAAATTGTTGAAAAACTTATAAGACCAGCAATAGCTCCTAAAAAAGAATGTTTTTCTTTGAAATAATCGTCTTTATTTTTATCTTTCATTTGAACACTTTAAGTAAGGTTTTTGTCTAATGTTCATCAAATATTTTAGACATTGCTCCAGCTATTAAACCAGCGAAGATATCATCACTCATTGGATCTAATTTTGATAGTATTCCTGGTTTAATTTCATCGTATCTTTTAAAATTAAAAGTTGCTTTCGTTCCAGCTATTTGATTTGCAATGGCTAAACCTAAAACCTCATCGCTGTAAAGGTATGCTGGATCGTCATCCACATTAATCTCTCGAAGGGTTTTTCCCATGAAATCCTCTTCAGTTCTAATAGCTGCAATAATTAGTGCAATTACATTAATATCTGAAATAGATTTTAATAGCTGATTTTTTAATTTAATTCTAATTTCTTTTCTATCCTCAACACCAACCAATAATTCCATTCCTGCATCTACAAGTTCATCTAAACCAAAACCTAAACTATATATATGATCTAAAATTCCGAAGTCAAGACCTAATTTTTTAAAGAAATTTGAGAATGATGTCTGTATAGAAGAAATAAGTTCATGTTTAATCGATTGAAAATCTTTATTTAAATTATTGGGGGATGTTTTTGAAACAATGACTAGGAATTCATTTAAATTTAAGAAGTTTTGAATTGAGGAAGGAAGTTTTTTAGAGTTAAAATATTTTTCCTTACTTTTGATCCCTATCTTATAAAGTTCTAATAATTCTTTAGAATTTAATTCATTGTTAATAATAATAATTTGACCTAAATCAAGTTTAGAATTTTTTTTATTTGTTATTAACTTTAAATTACTAAATACCTCTATTTCTAAGGAACTATTAGCAAAATTCAAAACAGATACATTATCTGAATTTTGGAGATAGTATTCATTGTATTGAAAATTATGTGAAATATAATCTTCTTTAATTTCATTGTTATTGATAATAATATTGTTAACTGTATCAAATCCTTTAGAATCATTTAAATCTCCAAGAACTGATAATTTATTTTTAGATGAAATCATGAATCCATTTTCATCCTCAAATAATTCAATATCATCGAAAATTGTGGTTGAATTTCGCATTTATTTCACTTTTAATTAATATTTGGTATTTATTTAATTAAGTAATAAAGAACAGCTTTTTGAGCATGTAAGCGATTTTCTGCTTGATCTATAACCACAGATTGTGAACCATCAATAACATCACTTACAACTTCTTCTCCTCGAATAGCTGGAAGACAATGCATAAATATCGCATCTTCGGCTGCTAATTTCATGAGTTCAGTATTAACTTGGTATTTTATGAAGTCATTTCTTCGTTTTTCTTTCTCTTCTTCATTACCCATACTAACCCAAACATCAGTATATACCACATCAGCCCCAGAAACTGCATCTTCAACGATGTTTGTAATTTGAACATTGGATCCCGTTTTTTTTGAAATATTTTTTGCTTCATCTACAATGTCTTTATTTGGATGATAACCTTTTGGAGTAGCTATTGAAATATCCATGCCTAAATAAGCAGATATAAGAAGAAGAGAATTACAAACATTGTTTCCATCTCCAACATAAGCAAATTTCCCATTAAAATTCCCTTTTTTCTCAAGTATAGTTTGCATATCAGCTAATGCTTGACATGGATGCTCTAAGTTTGTAAGACCGTTTATCACTGGAACATCAGCTTCCTGAGATAATTCACGAACATCTTGATGATTAAAAGTTCTAATCATTATTCCATCCACATACCTACTTAAAACCTTTGCCGTATCTGAAATTGGTTCTCCCCTAAATAATTGAAGATCAGATGAAGATAAAAACAAAGAATTCCCACCAAGTTCATACATTCCAACTTCAAATGAAACTCTTGTACGTGTTGAAGACTTTTGAAAGATCATAGCCAATGACTTACCTTCAAGTGGTTTATCAGTAATTTCACCATTTTTAAATTTAATAGCTAAATCCAATATCTTAGGTATTTCATCACTTATATCTGAAATTGATAAAATATCTTTTTTTGATTTCATTTTGTTTAACTCCAACAATAACTAATAATTAAATTCTAATTTCATTTATATGATCAACTCTTTTATCTATAAGTTCCTTTTTACCAATGTCTTTTCTATGATAAAGATTTCCTTGAATATAATTACAAGATGTTTCAGCAATTTTTTCTCCATCAGAAATTCTATCTCCAATACCAACAACACCAATTGCTCTTGAAGAACTTGTATAAATCCCATTCTCTTTTTGATTAACAGCAGCATAATAAACATGCCCCCCTAAACTATTAATCTTTTCTTCATCCACCTTTATTAAAGTGTTGGCATACTTAGTCTCAGGATATCCATCTGGAACTAAGTACTTACAAACCGATGCTTTATCTGTAAATGAAATTTTCTTAAGTTTACCATCAACAATACCATTACAAACATCAATCATAGGAGTTTCCATAAGAGGTAATGTATTCATGACTTCTGGATCTCCAAATCTTGCATTGTATTCAATTAACTTAGGACCATCTTTAGTTAACATAAACTGCCCATATAAAATTCCATTATAATGTGAAGTTTTATCTTTAATGGCTAATATGGTTTTTTTCATTATTTTAACTGCACTATCGTATTCTTTTTGAGTTAAAAAAGGTAATAATCCATTATTATCAGAATAAGAACCCATACCCCCAGTAATAGGTCCATTATCTCCGTCAAATGCATGTGGATGGTCTTGAACAGCGGGCATTGGAGATAAATTTTCACCATCACTAAAAGCTTGAATTGTAAATTCTTCTCCAACAGCTTTCTCTTCTATAATAACTTGAGAAAATCCTCCCATTTTAGTATCAATTATTTCTTTAGCATAAATATTCGCTTCATTATTATCTTTAAGATGATCCCCAACAATTTTAACTCCTTTACCCCCAGTTAATCCAACAGGTTTTACAACAACTTCATTGTCATAATCATCTAAGAAATTATTAATATCTTTATAGTTATCAAATACTTTAAAAGTTAAAGAACCAGGAATTTTATATTCCTCAAAAAGATCCCTCATAAAAGATTTATCGGTTTCAATCCTTGCAGCATTAATATTAGGTCCCACAGATTTAATCTCATACTTTTCAAGCTCATCAACAATACCTTTTCCAAGAGGTGCTTCAGGTCCAATTATAGCCATTTCAATATTCTCATTTTTAGCATACTCAGCAACTTTTCCAATGTTTAATTCATTTCCTTGTTTATATTTAGATATTCTTGCAATACCTGGATTTATATTACTCATATATGAATATAAATCAACATCATCCTTTAAAGACTCGCAAATCGTATGCTCTCTTGCACCAGTGCCAACTACTAAAACTTTCATGATTTTTCCTTTTTTATTTATTCAATAACTATCCAACAAACTATTCAATTATCTTTTGTGATTACTTTATCAAAAATATCTTTTGTGATTATTTTATCAAAAATATCTTTTGTGATTATTTTATCAAAAATATCTTTCTAAAAAATTTTAATTTTTTTTACTTATAGTCCTATGAAAAAGTTCTTAAATTTTAAATGATAAATTTTTTTATTAGTTTATTTATAGTTACTATAGTAAATCCCTTAAATTTTGAACGATGAATTTTTTTATTAAATTATTTAATTTCAAATATAATTTTATAAAAAACTATAATTTTAAATTTTAAATAAAATAAATAAATTTTAAACAATATAAATAAATTTTAAATAAAATAAATAAATTTTAAACAATATAAATAATTTTAAATTTTAATTATAGTTAAATATCACTTTATAAAAGTCTATAACTTTTAAATAATATAAACAAATTTTAAACTAATATTTTTTAATAATATTTATTTTTAAAAAAATTATTTATTAATAACTTTATCAAAACCACTATAATTTTAAATATCATTTTAATAATTTTAAATATCTATTTTAATTTAATTTTAAATATCCTTTTACAAAAATCCATAATTTTAAATTTTAAATAATGTGAATACAATTTGATTAATGTAAATAATTATAAATTAATATATTTTAGTAATATTCATTTTAAAAAAATTATTTATTAAGAACTTTATCAAAACCATTTATACTAAACTTCTTAATACTAAACTTCTTAATACTAAACTTCTTAATACTAAACTTCTTAATACTAAACTTCTTAATACTAAACTTCTTAATACTAAACTTCTTAATACTAAACTT
>JAITPS010000239.1 GCA_031289325.1 Candidatus Methanovirga meridionalis | reverse complement strand
TTAACTTTAACTTTAACTTTAACTTTAACTTTAACTTTAACTTTAACTTTAACTTTAACTTTAACTTTAACTTTAACTTTAACTTTAACTTTAACTTTAACTTTAATTTGAAGTTATTTAAAATATTAATTTAAAATTATTTATATTACTTAAAATAAATTCTTATTATTTAAAATTTAAAATTATAGATTTTTATAAAGTAATATTTGAAATTAAATAATTTAATAAAAAAGATTATCATCCAAAATTTAAGAACTTTTCCAAAATGATTATAATTTAATAAAAAATTTTATTATTCAAAATTTAAGAACTTTACTATAATGAATATAGTTAAAATTTAAATTAAAACATTTGAAAAAAGATTTAAAAAGTTATATTATTTAAAATTGAAGATTTTGAAAAATTTTAGATAAAAAACTATAAAGAATTTTAGATAAAAAACTATAAAGAATTTTAGATAAAAAACTATAAAAAATTTTAGATAAAAAACTATAAAAAATTTTAGATAAAAAACTATAAAAAATTTTAGATAAAAAACTATAAAGAATTTTAGATAAAAAACTATAAAGAATTTTAGATAAAAAACCATAAAGAATTTTAGATAAAAAACTATAAATAGCTTTCAGGAAATATTTAATCTATATAAATATTTAATCCATATTATAATTGTATCCATAATCAAATGCAGTTAGGTTTTTCTCTTCAGTTCCTTTTGGAACACTATCAATAATAGCTTTTTTAACTGAATCTATTGATATTAATTTAGTAATTTTTGTAATAACTCCAACCATTACGATATTTGCAACTATTTTCAATCCAATCTCCTCTGTAGCTATTTTTGTTACATTCACTTCATATACTTCTATTTTATTTTCATTTATAAAATCAGAGATCACATCAATGTGAGCTAAATCAGGGTCTACAATTAAGATGCCCTCTTTTTTTAAATCCTTATGATACTTTAACAATGCTTCATGAGACATTATAACAAGTATATCTGGACTTTCAACCTCAGGATATATGATTTCTTCATCACTAATTAATATTTCTGTTTTAGATGCTCCTCCTCGAGCTTCAGGTCCGTATGATTGAGTTTGAACACTATTCTTTTTATCAAAAAGAGTAGCTGCTTTTCCTATAACGAGTCCAGACAATATAACACCTTGTCCTCCAAATCCTCCAATTCTAATTTCTTTTATCATCTTTAACACCAATATAACTAATATATTAGTTACAAAACATTTTTAAAATATGTAAGCCGATTTTCTAATTGTATTCCTTCCACTTTTTATATAAGATAAATCATCTATCTTTTTTGAAAGTTCTCCTCTTTTTTTATTTACAAACTCTCCAACCACTATTTTACCTAAAAGTTCTTCTTCAGATAAAGTGTCGGCTCTTCTTTTATTGATACTATTTTCTTTAAACATCTTTATCATTGAAACAGGAGTTTTTAATTTGTTTTTACGACCATAATAAGTAGGACATTGGGATACAACTTCAATAAATGAAAATCCATTGTTGAGAAGACCATTTTTTATGGTTTTTGATAGTTGTAATGGATGTGCAGTAGTCCACCTTCCAACAAAACTTGCTCCAGCAGCTGTTACAAGATCTATTAAATTAAAAGGAGTATCTATTGAACCGTAAGGTGCTGTTGTAGCTAAAGTTCCTTCTGGAGAAGTTGGACTTACTTGTCCACCTGTCATTCCATAGATATTGTTATTAATACAGATAACAGTTAAGTTTATATTTCTTCGAGCCGCATGTATTAAATGATTTCCACCAATAGCTGAAGCATCTCCATCACCAGTAAAAACAACAACATTTAAATCAGGATTACCTATTTTTAATCCTGTAGCAAAACTCATTGCTCTTCCATGAGTTGTATGGAGTGAGTCACAGTTAAGATAACCTGGAACTCGAGAAGAACAACCAATTCCAGAAACTAATGATAAATTATTAAAATCTATATCAGCAGATTCTAAACCTTTTAAGAAGCTATTAATAGTTATTCCAATACCACAACCACTACAAAATATTGTTGGAAGTCTATCTTTTCTGAAATATTTAATATAAGGGTTCTTTTCTTCATCTGTAATAAAATCTTGTTTATTTTTTTCAGCCATTATAACAACTTCTTTACTTTATTTAAAATATCAGTTGGTTTAGGAAGTGTTCCTCCAATTTCAGAGAACAAATGAACATTAGTATCATTTTTTGCAACTCTTTCAACTTCATGAACCATTTGTCCTAAATTCATTTCCACAACTATTAGATCATCAACATTTTTTGCAATTTTAGCTACTTCATCCTCTGGGAATGGCCATGGAGTGTTTATTTTTAAATAGCCTATTTTAATTCCATTCTCTCGCCCAATTTTAACAGCTTCCATAATTGAACGGATAGGAGATCCATAACCAATTAAAACAATATCCGCATCATCACAATATTTAAAATTAGTGGAGACAATATTTTCTCTATTTTTCAGTATCTTATTAACCAATCTTTTAACTAAAGTGGAATGATCTTTTGGACTTGTTGTAATTGGATAACCTCGTTCATTATGGGTTAAACCAGTAACATGAATATTGTATCCATCACCAAATGATGGCATTGGATTTGTTCCATTTTCAACATTTTTAAAAGGGAGAAAATCTTTTAGATCTTCTTTAGGTTTGATTCTTTTCAGTGTTTCAATGTTATCTTGAAGATGAACCTTTTCTCGCATATGTCCAATTACCTCATCAGCCAATATAACAACAGGAACCCTATATTTTTCAGCAAGATTAAATCCCAAAATGGTAAAATCAAAAAATTCCTGAACAGATGATGGTGAAATAGCTATTGTTTCATAATCACCATGAGAACCCCAACGAGCTTGCATCATATCACCTTGTCCAGCCATTGTAGGTTGACCAGTTGAAGGTGATCCTCTTTGAACATTAACTATAACTAAAGGTGTTTCACTCATAATTGCAAAACCAATATTCTCTTGCATAAGAGAAAATCCAGGACCAGAAGTTGCAGTCATAGACTTAATTCCAGACCAAGAAGCACCAATAACTGATCCAATAGCTGAAATTTCATCTTCCATTTGAATAAATGAACCACTTACCTTAGGAAGAGCAATGGATAAATATTCAGCAATTTCAGTTGAAGGAGTAATTGGATAACCACCAAAAAATCTACATCCAGCTTCAATAGCTCCTCTTGCACAGGCTTCATTTCCTTGAATAAAAAGTTCTTTAGTCATTTTTATCTTCCACATAAATTGCCTGATCAGGACACTCTAACTCACAAAGATGACATGTTATGCAGTTTTTTTCATTTTCAGGAGCAGGAATTTTAATATCCTTCTTGTTAGTAACATTTGAAATTAAATAAACACTTTTAGGACATATTTCAACACATATATAACATCCTTTACAAAGATCAGGATTTATTTGAATCATAGAATCACATTCATAAGTTAAATTATAATAAAGGCTTTTAAAATCCTTAAATTTAATTGAAATAATTAATGAGTTAATTATAGAAACATTTGGCAGTTAAATCAATTTATTATTTGAATATTAAACTTAAAAATTTCATATTTATTTATAATTACTCCTTACGGTTGGTTGAAGTTAAAGTTTCACAGAACTCTTGGAAATCTTTTTGTACGACTATTTTCAACACTTAATTTATATGTTTCAGAATTAATATTATTAATTAAAAACAGCATCAACTACTAATTTAATCATTAGGATTAATTATTTAAGATTAATCATTTAAGGTTCTTTAAAAGTATATCTAACCATATATGATTCATAATACAGATATGTTCAAGCACATATTCATCAGTTAATATTATCAATATTATGATAAATTCTATATTTTCGAATTTTGATTATTTATTTACTACTTTTGATTATTTATTTACTACTTTTGATTATTTATTGACTACTTTTGATTATTTATTTACTTGTTTTATTATAATATTGTTATATTTTTTCTCATATATATACTGTTGAGTCGGTTCCAAAATTCATCTGCACTCTAAAAATTTAGAATATTGAAAATTTTTTGGGAGGTAGAATTCTTTTGGGTCTTATTTAAACTTGAACTGAAGTTAAAAATGGAGTTTGTATAAAACAAGATTTTAGATAGAAATTTTAATCAAAAAGTCTTAGGTTGTAAACATTGTATTTTATTAATATTTTCATGTTATGAACAATTGTTAAATAAATTTTTTTATTAAATTATTTAATTTCAAATATCAGTTTATAAAAATCTATAATTTTAAATTTTAATTAATATAAATAAATTTTAATTAATATAAATAAATTTTAAATAATATAATTACTTTTTAATTAATATAATTACTTTTTAATTATTATAATTACTTTTTAATTAATATAATTACTTTTTAATTAATATAAATAAATTTTAATTAATATAATTACTTTTTAATTAATATAATTACTTTTTGATTAATATAATTACCTTTTAAATTATATTGTTATAAAAAATGTTTATAATTGATAAAAATGTTTATAATTGATCATTTATTTTAAATATCTTACTCATGAAAATTTATTTTCAACTTAGGAGAATTGGTTATCCGTTTTTAAAAAATAAATATGACAACTAACAAATATACCTACAATTAAAAGAACAATGAAAGTAAGTAGATTATGAGTATAAATCATTGAAATAATTAAAGCAACCCATAAGAAAATCATACTTCTAATTTTAATCCTTTATGGGTACACCAACCTTATTCCTATAGTTTTCAATATAGCTTCCAAACTATTTACTTTTTAGAATCCATTGGCCTGCCTTTTTTGAACTTTTTCCAAGGCAAAATGTTGCAAGAATAACAAAGGGTGTTGTTGGTAAAAGAGGAATAAGAATACCAATTGTTTCTAAGCTTAAAAATATAATTCCAAAAGTAAAGTATAACGATCTTTTGATTTTCATATTATCAAACTTATTTTTTTTATCTATCTATGAACTTTACTTTCTTCTTATTCATAACAATGCTTTTTCTCCATTCTTTTCTCATTTTAGGATAATCTTCTCTATAATGTGCTCCCCTACTTTCTCTTCTTAAAATAGCTGATTTAATAACTAAAATAGCTATTTCTATCATATTAATAATCTCTAATCCTTCTTGAAGAGATTTATTATACTGTGGTTCGGATTTAATGTCCATATTCTTTAGTTTAGACTTTAAAATAATTACATCAGCTAAAGCTGTTTTTAAATTCTCTTCATTTCTTATTATGGAGACATTTTTCCACATTATATCTTTTAATTTTCTTTTAATTTCATTTGGGGAATATTTTCCTTTTTTAATTAAGTTTTTTATTATTAATTCTTCTTTTTCGATCTGTTTTTGATTTATTTCAAAAGATGAATGTTTTGATATCTCTGATGCTGAAATTCCAGCTATTCTTCCAAAGACTTGTGTATCAGCAAGTGCATTTCCACCTAAACGATTTGCACCATGAACTCCGCCTGCGACTTCTCCTGCTGCAAAAAGGTTTTTAACAGTTGAAGCTCCATTTTTATCTATTTTAACTCCTCCCATGAAATGATGGGCAGTTGGAGCAACTTCCATTGCTTCAATTCTAATATCTACATCAACATCTAAAAATTGCTGAAGCATTGTTTCTAATTTCTCTTCAACAAGATCTTTTGGAAGATTTGAGACATCCAAATAAACTCCCCCATTTTTAGTTCCTCTTCCTTCCTTTATCTCATTGTATATTGATCTTGCTACAATATCACGTGTTGCAAGCTCCATTCTATTATCATAATATTTCATGAACCTTTGTTTATTCTTGTTTAAGAGTATTCCTCCTTCTCCTCTTACTGCTTCTGTTACTAAAATACCTTTTTTTGATTCTGGATAAACCATTCCTGTTGGATGAAATTGTATTTGTTCCATATCAATTAAATCTGCACCAACATTCCATGCTAATGCAAATCCATCACCATTTTTCTGTAATGTGTTTGATGTGACTGGAAACAATTGTCCAGCTCCTCCAGTGCATAGAATAACTGATTTTGCCTGGAAAAAGATTGTTTTAGAATCCTTTAAATTTAAACCAACTGCCCCTATAACCTTTTGATTATCTTCACTCAAAATAAGAGAACTTATCATTACTTCATCTATTGTTTCTATTTTTTCTTTAATTATCTCTTCTTTTAATGCCATCATAATTTCATGACCAGTTCTATCACCTTGAAAACAAGTTCTTTTAAAACTTCCTCCACCAAATGAGCGTTGATTAAGTTCACCAGAAGCCTGACGATCAAATAATGCACCATAACTTTCTAATTCAATTAATCTATCAGGAGCATCATCAACCAATATTTCAACTAATTTATGGTCATTTAAATAGCTACCACCTATTATTGTATCATCATAATGAATTTGTTTTCTATCTTCCACATCAACCTTAGCAAAAACGGCATTATATCCACCTTCAGCCATTCCAGTACACCCAGATCTAAATGATAAACCTTTGGATACTATTAAAGGCTTTAATCCTTCTTTTGATACTTCAATAGCTGCTTTAGATCCAGCACCGCCAGAACCAACTATTAGTACATCACATTGAATTATTTTACTTTCCATAATTATGATTTTGATTTAAATAATATTTATTATTTTGCTAATGTAAAAAGAGGATGGAAATTTAAAATATTGAATTTAGTTTTAGGTAGAAAAAGTTTAGATCATATACCTGTCATCAAATTTTAGTATAATTTCTTAATTTTAAAAAATTTTTTATTTTTAAAGTTAGAAACGAAAAATCTCCGATTTTTCTAAGTTATTTCCGATAACAAATCTTGATTTTCTTAATTTTTTAGTTGCAAAGATCCATTTTCTTTCTACATTGTCGTTTTAATGTTAGAAAAAACAAATAACTTTTTTTAGAAATAAATATTATTAAAATATATTATAGTTGTGGAAAAAATGTTTTTAAGTACAGAAAATCAAAGACTTTCTAATTGAACAAATTCACCAATGAATTTTTTAAAAATGAAGTGTAATTATTGAATTTGCAATTAAAAAAATTATAGTTATTATTTTTAAACAGGTGAATAAATTCTTCTAAGTTGACCATTGATAAAATAACTTTTAGTATAAAAATGTTTTTGTTAATAAAACTTGATTATTTTTTTTCATTAGTTATTTTATTAGTTTCCTCTTCCATCAAATCATTTTCATGATTTATATTCTTAATATGAATTTACTAATGTCTATTTCATGTTTTAATACTCTATTTATTGAATTTAAGCCTATTGGGATGGAGGGTGGGGAATGAAAAAATAAAAATATTTATATACTATTGGTTATTATAATTATTATTACATGGGTAGGTATTAATTTAAGAAATTTTTTGGTTTCAGAAAAAATAATTGTTTTCCTGTTTCTATTATTCAATTTTAAAAGTGTTGTAAAAAAAAATGAAATTTAAAAATTTAATGGATAAATTGCTAAAAGAGGGGACCAACGATATAGTAATTCAATTTTTTAGGTATGCTTTTGTTGGTGGAGTTGCCTTTTTAGTTGACTTTGGTTTTTTATACATATTAACTGAATATTTAAAAATATTTTATCTATTATCTGCAACAATTTCTTTTCTAATAGGATTGATTGTCAATTATATTTTAAGCTTAATATGGGTTTTTAATAAGAGAAAACTTAACAATAGAATCAATGAATTTATAGTTTTTGCATTAGTTGGAATTATTGGTTTAGGATTAAATAATTTTATAATATATTATTTAACAACATTTTTATCTGTTTATTATTTGTTTTCAAAAATTATTTCTCAAGTTTTTGTACTTTTATGGAATTTTTTTCTAAGAAGATATACCTTATTTAAATAATATTTAATATATTTTGATATATGGTGTTATAGTTCTTATAATTGTGTGATCATGTGAATTTTGGTGTATTAATGAGTGATAAAGAAGCTATTATAATTGGTGCTGGTCCTGCAGGTTTAACTGCAGCATATGAGTTATTGGATAAAACAGATATTAAACCAATAATATATGAAACATCCGATAAAATTGGTGGTATTTCAAAGACGATTGAGTTTAAAGGTAATAGGATTGATATTGGGGGTCATAGATTTTTTTCTAAAAATAAGGAAATAATGGATTGGTGGTTTAATATACTTCCATTACAAGGAAAGCCAGCAGTTGATGAGAAAATATTGCATAGAAACATGGATTATCCTAAAGAATACTCGCAAAGAAATTTAAAATCTAAAGAATATCAGAATTTTCCATCACCGGATCCAGACATACAAGATAAAGTCATGCTCACACGGGATAGGCTTTCAAGAATATTTTTCCTTGCCAAATTTTTTGATTATCCAGTAACATTGAATATGAATACATTGAAAAATCTTGGTTTTTTAAGAATAATGCATATTGGTTTTAGTTATCTTAAATCTATGATTATTCCTATTAAAGAGGAGATAACTCTTGAAGATTTTTTTATCAATCGTTTTGGGTGTGAACTTTACAAAACATTTTTTAAAGATTATACAGAAAAAGTTTGGGGTATTCCTTGTAATGAAATTGGTGCAGATTGGGGTCATCAGAGAATTAAAGGTCTTTCAATGAAAGAAACCATTTTAAATGCTATAAAAAATAGTTCTAAAAACAAAAAAAATAATATGGAAAATGTTGAAACCAGTTTAATATCTAAATTTTATTATCCTAAGTATGGACCAGGACAAATGTGGGAAGAAGTTGCAAATATTATTGTTGAACATGGTGGTGAAATACATTATAATAAAAAAATTGTAGGAATAAAAACACGAAACTCAACTATTTCAGAAATTGAGGTTAACAATGAATCAACAGGAGAAAAAATCCATAAAAAAGCAGACTACTTTTTCTCTACCATGCCTGTAAAAGATCTTATAAAATCATGGGAAGATGATATTCCAGATAATGTGAAAAAAACAGCTGAAAATTTACAATATAGGGATTTTATTACAGTTGGTTTACTTTCAAACAAATTAATATTAAGTAATTACACTAAAAAAACAAGTATAAATAATATTGTTCCAGATAACTGGATATACATACAAGAAAGAGAAGTTAAATTAGGCAGATTACAAATATTTAATAATTGGAGTCCTTACATGGTAAAAGACCCTGAAAAAATATGGATTGGTTTAGAATATTTTGCTAATGAAGGTGATGAACTTTGGAGTATGAATGATAATGATTTCATTGATTTTGCAATAAATGAACTTAAGAGCATAAATGTAATTGATAAAAAAGAAGTATTGGATAGTGTATTAATTAGAGAAAAAAAAGCATATCCTGCTTATTTTGGATCGTATGATGATTTTGATATTATAAGAGATTTCACTGATAAATTTGAAAACTTATTTTTAGTAGGTAGGAATGGAATGCATCGTTATAATAATATGGATCATTCAATGCTTTCTGCAATAGTATCTGTTGAAAACATTATAAATAATGTAAAAACTAAAGATAATATCTGGAATATAAACAGTGAAAAAAAGTATCATGAATCATCATAAAGACTGTATTTTTTAATATTGGGTGTGTTATACGATGGAAAATAAGACAGGTATAAAAACAGAAACAATATTCTTATTTTTATCCTTAATCTTCGGGTTAATGTTTGCAATATCTGTGCATGGTGTTCATGATGAAAGTACACATCTAAATAAGGCTTTTGATGTTAGTGAAGGGCATATCTTTCCTGAAAATGCAAATGTAACAACTCCTGAAAATCTTGAAACATACACAATGTGGCAAACAATAGATCAACCTGTAAATAAAAATGGTAATAGGATTGTTGATATGTCTGGTCAATCAATCATGTCTTACTCTCCATTACCTTATTTAAGCAGTTCGTTGGTTATTAAGGTTGGGGTATTTTTCAATTGTTCTGCAATTATTATAGTAATCATGTGTAGAATAATTAATTTGCTGATCTATACATTTATTGTCTATTTTGCACTTAAAATTATTCCAATACTAAAAACTGCATTATTATTAATTGCATTAATGCCTTCTACCATATCTCATGGAGCATCTGCTTCTGGTGATAGTTTAACCATAGCATTGTCCTTTTTAGTGATTGCAATATTTTTAAATTTAGCTTTAAGTAAAAATAAAATACAAAGAAAAGATGTATTTATTATATTTATTTCATCATTAGCTCTATCATTAACTAAACCTACCTATGCATTACTATCACTACTTTTTTTCATTATTCCTCATAGTAAATTTAAAAATCTTAGGAATGGGATAATAACATTTATTTGTTCTTGTTTAATTCCTTTATCTATTTCAGTGATTTGGAATGCTAAATTTAAACACTTATATTCAGATTTAGATTATAGCTTTAATTCCTATATGAATGTTCATACTTATAATATCACTTTTCTCTCATCACACCCTTTAAAATTTTTAGATATGATAACAAATACAATAATATATAACAATGGATTTACAATCAATACATTAATTCCACAATTTGTAGCAGACCATGGAAGTGGTTTTGGACTTCCATTGTTTTTAACTTATATTTATTTAATTGTCCTATTAGTTGTTTCATTATATAATGTTTCAGGACTTAAAATAAATTTAAAGCAGAAACTAATTGGATTATCTGTATTTTCAATCATTTTTTCATCAATTAGTATAGCTGAATTTATAACATGGACTCCACTTGGAGAGGATATAATTTGGGGATTGCAGGGGAGATATTTCATCCCACTTGCTCCATTGTTACTTTTAGTTTTTAATAATTCATTAAAAAATAATTCATTGAAAAAATTTTATAAAAAATTCAATTGGAATATTGTTGTTATTTTGTACATAGTATTCTTCTTATCACTGTCACTTTTTTTTATTGCCACGAACCAGAAATTTTAATTTAATAATTTGAGTAAGTTATTTTCATGAAAATTAGTAAGAATATAAACATATTTCAATTAATATAAAATAAATTTTAAATTGATATTTTTTAATAATATTTAATTTTAAAAAAAATTATTTATTAAAAATTTTATCAAAACTATTATAATTAAATAAGATATTTAAAAGTAAGATATTTAAAAGTAAGATATTTAAAAATTTCAAATTAATCAAATATGTATTTATATTATTTAAAATTATAGATTTTTATAAGCTTATATTTAAAATTGAATAAATTAATAAAAAATTTATCATTTTAAAATTTAAGAACTTTCCAATAAGTATTACAAATATTATGTAATAAAAAGAATTAATAATATATTATTTATCAAACTTTCAGGCAGTGTAAAATTAGGATGGATTTTCACAATTGAAAAATTAAAAACATAGGATAAAAGTTTAATGACATGTATAGTGTTTAAATTTTTTCTGCTAAAAATCTAAATTCCAGATTTCGAATTTCCATCCTCTTTTTACAGTGCCAACTTTCATGTTAAATGATATTTAAAAAATTTAAAAAGTAAAAAATCATTAACCAAAAGATAAAGAGGAAACTCATGAATAAAAAGAAGATAATTATAATTTTGACTACACTATTAATAATATTCATTGCATTAATATTTACAAACAATCTTATTAATGATATTCATTCAAAAGAAGAATTAAAATTCACTCTTTTAGGTTCAAATAGCAATGGGTCTGTTGAGCTAATCGGTCCTATTGGAAATGTAAATTCTAAGATTAAAATAGCATATATTATAGGTATTCATCCATTAGAATCATTTTCTCATACAACAGCTTACAACACCTTATTTTCTTATAATCAATCTTTAAAATATTGTTACTATATTTATAGAATTAATGTAACTGATCAACCTAAGGTTTATGAAACTGGTAGAATGCATGGTCAGGTATTAGGAGAGAAATTCATAGTTCCAAATATAGATAAAGAGAATTACAGTCTTGTTATGGATATTCATTCAAATGAAGCTGCTTCAGGATATGCCAAAACAGATTCTATATTCGCACCAGAGAATAATACTGATTCTAAGAGAATTGCAGAGAAAATAATAGCTAACACTAATCAGACATTAATTTATTTCTATCCTGAACCTCAAACAAGTCCTAAATTTGTTACACTCCCAATAATTAAAGCTGGAATTCCAGCAATCATTTTTGAATCCGACGATGGAGAATCAGTAGATATTAGAACAAAAAGAATTGAGATGTTAATCAATGCAGTTGATGATTTAAAATTCTGATAAGATATATTGAAATCCAAAAACAAATTGATTTTTAGCTCAACAAATTGATTTTTAGATCTTTAAAAAGCTATTATTCTTAAATTATTTTATTTAATAATTTTATTAATCTATAAACTATCAATTGATTTTTATTTAAAATTTTAAGCTTAAAAAATATAATTTTTCAAGATATTAATTTTTCAAGATATATGATCATTTTAGAAAAGTTTTTTAATTTTTAATTTTTAATTTTTAATTTTTAATTTTTAATTTTTAATTTTTAATTTTTAATTTTTAAATCGCACTCTCCGCAAGCCCGCTGCCGCTCGTCGCGGATGGGGCAGGTGATGCCGCGCTTGCGCATTTCAGCGTTGCAGGCGATTTCGGTT
>JAITPS010000188.1 GCA_031289325.1 Candidatus Methanovirga meridionalis | reverse complement strand
TATTTAAAAACAATAGGATATTTAAAAACAATAGGATATTTAAAAACAATAGGATATTTAAAAACAATAGGATATTTAAAAACAATAGGATATTTAAAAACAATAGGATATTTAAAAATAAATGATTAATTACAAACATTTTTTAGTCAATATAATAAAAAATAACTCTAAAATAAAAGGGATAAAAATGATATTAAATTGTTTTTGTAAAGATAATAAGTTGTTAAAAGTATTTTTAGAGGATAATACTGATAATAATAAAAGTGATTTTATTAATCAAGAAGTTAATAAATGCGATAAATTAAAATTAAAATTAAACAATTTCTTAAATGGAGATAATGTAAATTTTAAAGAGAATGTGGATTGGAATTTATTGAATTTAGGCGATTTTCAGAAAAAAGTATTATTTGAAACATTTAAAATACCTTATGGTGAAGTAAGAACCTATAAAGAAATAGCTGATGCATTTGACTCTAAAGCATATAGGGCAGTTGGAACTGCTTTAAATAAAAATCCAATAGCTATTGCAATTCCATGTCATAGAGTAATTGCTTCCAATAAATTCTTATCAGGTTTTAGATTAGGGTTAAAACTTAAAAAACAATTATTAATTAATGAAGGTCATGAAATAGTAAAAGATAAACTTATTTTTTAACACAGATGAATAATACTTGTTAATAGAGGATTAATAATGAAATATGAATTTAGGGAAGAGAAAAGTGTCTATGGAGACTTAATTTTTGAAAGTAAGTTTTGGAAACTATTTTTAGCTCCATCTCAAAGATGTTTAGGAACATCTGTTTTAGCTTTAAAAAGAGAAGTCATGAATTTAAGAGATTTAACCTCTTCTGAATGGAAAGAATTTAGTTTAATTGTTAAAATTACTGAAATTGCTATGAATAAATCTTTTAAGCCTGATTTATACAACTGGGCATGTTTCAAAAATGCAGCATACAGAGATGAATCAAAAGGATTTAAAGCCAAAATTCATTGGCATTTACATCCAAGATATCAAGACCCAATAATTTTTGAAGGAATAAAATTTATAGATCCTGATTTTGGATATCCTCCAGGACTTAAAGAGAAAACAATTCCAGATAAACTTAGAGAAAAAATAATTAAACATATTAGAACCAATTTTTAATAAAAATAATTAATTAAACATATTAGAACCAATTTTTAATAGGAATAATTAATTAAACATATTAGAATCAATTTTTAATAGAAAATATTATCTTTATAGAAAATATTATCTTTATAGTATGAAATCTAAATTTTTGCAAAAACCATTACTCCAAATTTTTCTTAAAATCAATTTTTTAAAATTAAAATTAATATTTTTAAAAAATAGGTAAAATAAACTATTTAATTATAAATTAATAAAATATATCAGATAATTAATTAGAATTTGTTTATATTAATTAGAATTTGTTTATATTAATTAGAATTTGTTTATATTAATTAGAATTTAAAATTATATATTTTTATAAAGTGATATTTAAAATTAATTAATTCAATAAAAAATTTATCATTCTATTTAAGAACTTTTCCATTAATGATAGTATCATAAAGATATATTATATAATGATATACAAACTAATATAATATAATAAAAATTATAATTAAAACTTAATATTAAGATGATATTCCATAATTCTATAAGCATTTTATAATCCTTATTTTTTAATATAAATTAATTAAAATTTAATATAAAAAGAATAAAATGGATTAAATCCTATTAAATTTAATTGTAAAACTTAGTTAAGGAAAGATAATACATGTCTGATGACATTATTTTAGAGATATCTATTTTAATCATTTTAATAATCATAACTGGATTATTATCTATGGCTGAATTAGCAATAGCTGCATCAAGAAAAGTTAAATTAGAGAAAATGAAAAGAGATGGTGTTAAACATGCTCAAACAGTTATTAATTTAATGCAAAATCCTAATGAGTATTTGTCATCCATACAAATGGGAATTACTCTCATTGGAATATTGACTGGAGTAATTGGGGGTTCTACTATTTCCAAACCTCTTGAAACCATATTGGAAGAATATAATATTCCTTTTGGCAATATATTTGCTATTCTTTTAGTGGTTGTAATTACTACATACTTTACAATGGTAATTGGGGAACTTGTTCCAAAAAGAATAGCATTAAATAATCCTGAAAAAATAGCTATTAAAATAGCTAAATTCACAACCATATTATCTAAAATATCTACACCAATAGTAATTATTCTTAGTAAGTCAACAGACTTCACATTAAAAATAATTGGCTCTAAAAAAACAGAAAGGGATTTAGCTACAGAAGATGAAATTAAATTACTTATTAAAGAAGGAATTAAGGCTGGGACCATTGAAAAAGAAGAAGAAGATATTATTAAAAGGGTTTTTCGCTTGGATGAAGAAAAAGTAGACATGTTAATGACTCCAAAAAAGGATATAATATGGATAGATTTAGGAGAAGGATACGATAAATTGAAGAAGACAATTATTGAAAGTGAAAGATCCATATTTCCAGTTGCAAGAGATGATATTGATAATGTTTTAGGTGTTGTTCAAACAAAAGATATTTTAAGCTCCTTATTATCTGAAGAGGAATTGAATATTGAATCTTATATAAAAAAACCATTAATTGTGCCTGAAAATTTATCAACACTTTCTATTTTAAAGTTGTTAAAAGAAAACAAGGAGTATGTTCATATTGCATTGGTTGTAGATGAATATGGAAATGTAGAGGGTTTAATAACTTTAAATGATATTCTTGAAGGAATTGTTGGAGACATTCCAGGTATTGATGAAACAGACGAACCAAAAATTGTTAAAAGAAAGGATGGATCTTGGCTAATTGATGGTGGTTTTGGTATTGATAACTTCAAAGATTTTTTTAAAATTGATGAGCACATGCCTCAAGAACATGAAGATGGGTACACAACATTAGCAGGATTTATTTTAAGTTATTTGGAAAGGCTTCCAGAATTAGGAGAAACCTTCTCATGGAGTAATTTTAAATTTGAAGTTGTTGATATGGATGGGCATATTATAGATAAAGTTTTAATTAAAGATATTGAATAATAATTTGGAACAAAAATAATTGTTACTCAACTTTTAGATAAAAAAGAAGGTATTTATTATTTTTATTAAAAGGTATTTTAAAGTTAATAATAAAATCATTGCATTATTTCTAATAGCTATTGTTTTAATGACTATTCAAACATTATCTGCAACTACAATTACCAATAATGAATGGGGTACTGGTGGAGATATTAAAAATAACAGATTAATATATGATAATATTCCTAAATCGAATATTACAAATGAAATCATTGAATATGCTAAATGGGGATCTCCAATTGTAAAATTTGGAAATGGAAATGGTCCAACAGTGTTTCTTGATTCAGGAGTTCATGGAAGTGAACTACCATCACAAGTTGCAATCATGAAACTTATTAATTATCTTGATAAAGAAGAAGAGAAAATAAATGGAACAATATATATTATTCCTTTTGTTGCTCCAAAAATGACATCAGAAAATACAAGATTTTACAATGGTGAAAATTTAAATGAAATAGCTGATAAAAATGGAAGTGTGACTAATAATGTATTTTTACTTGCTAAATCACTAAATGTTAGTGCATTAGGGGATTATCATTGTACAATGCCTGGAGGAGAACCAGGTAGGAATGTAATCTTTGGTACAAAAGCTCCAATATTTAAAAGTGCTGAAATGGCAATGAATGTTGGTGAAATGGCAATTGGTGGAGAAAATCCATATATTATATATGATATGGCTGGAACTGAATATCCTGGTGCTCTTGAGGATTATTGTAGTTTAAATGGAATCCCGTCAATTACCTGTGAAGTTATGTCCCCTCATGAAGAAATACGTCCAGGAAGTATTGATGACTCTTATAAAGAAATGTATTCTTTTTTAATATATAATAATCTTTTAAATGAGGATAATACTGCAGAGACTGTAGAGGATAATACTGCAGAGACTGCAGAGAATAATACTGTAGAGACTGTAGAACTTCCAAATTCTGTAAATTTAAAGGAAACTGGTCTTCCATTAGTAGAATTATTCATAGTATTGTGTGTAGCTATTTTAACATTCACAAAAAAATAAAATATTTTTTTCATTTGATTGTGGCAATATACCTTCAATCCTTCATTTGGAAATTATAGCATAACAGCTATATATGTTATAATATGCTAATAAATACTATATAAAATGTTATTGTAATTTATTAAATTAAACATAACAAAAAATTAAATTTACAGAACACTATGATTTTTTAGAAAATATTTAGGTGATTTGTGATGTTTTGAGGAAACCTTTAGCAACATTTATATAGTGAATCAAATAAATTTAATATGGGGTAAATTAATGAAAAAAAATTGTTTAAATTGCAATGGAAAAGGATCTACTGTAGTTAAAAGAAAAATATGTAAGGCATGTGATGGAACAGGATTTGAAAACACATTTGAAACAAAAAATCATTTTAAAGGAATTAATAGTAATGCAAAAGCAAAATTTGACCTTGAACATGATAGTGATGTACCTTGTGAAGTTTGCAATGGGACAGGAAAAATCGATGTATATAGAAAATGTGAAGTATGTGATGGAACAGGAGAGCTAAATGTTTGTAGTAGATGTGGAAAGACTATTGAAGAAAATTTAGATTTATGTAGTGAGTGTATTAAATTAATAAAAAAAGAAGAGGATGAAAAAATTAAAGAAGAAGAGGAAAAAATTAAGAAAATCCTAAATGAAGAACAAATTATCTATGTTTTAGACAATTTATCAGAAATGGAAGACTTAGAAAAAAATGTGACCTATAAAGGAAGGGTTAGTAGAGTAGAAAGATATGGTGTTTTTGTTAGTTTAAATAAGGATGTTTGGGGTTTATTAAGGGAGAGAAATCTAAAATATAAAGTTTCAGATGAAATATTTGTTAAAGTTTCTCAAATAAAAAAAGATAGAGGAGAAGTAGATTTACAACACAGTCTTATTGTTGGTAAATTTAAGCTTAAAACTTTAAAGAAGGATATAGCAAGGTCTACAATAGCTTCACTTGAAAATATTAGAACTGGAAAAAATATAATGGTTCAAGGTGAAGTATTACAAATTCAACAAACAACAGGACCAACAATATTTACAATAACCGATGAAACAGGTATCACATGGGTTGCTGCATTTGATGAAGCAGGTACTCGTGCTTATCCAACTATTGATCTTGGGGATTTTGTTGAGGTAATTGGGGAACTTAGTGAACATGGAGGTAAAACTCAAATTGAATCATCTTTAATTGAAGCTTTAGATGATATTGAAGGTGAAGAAATAAAGAAACTCATTGATAAAGCCTTAGATAAACGTGCAGAAGTAAATGACACAGATTTCATTGTTGAAAGTCCTATTTTAGAAAAATTAAAACCTAAAATGATGAAAGCTGCAAAAGCTATTCGTAGAGCTATTTTAGATGGAAGATCTATTTTAATAAGACATCATGCAGATGCTGATGGGATTTGTGCTGGAATTGCCATGGAAAAAGCAGTTATCCCTTATTTAAATGAAATTAATCCTGATAAGGATGCGGAATGGCATTACTTTAAAAGGGCACCAAGTAAAGCTCCATTTTATGAACTTGAAGATGTTGTAAAAGATTTATCTTTTGCATTGGAGGATTTGCAGCGACATGGTCAGAAATTACCACTAATAATTCTTTTAGATAATGGTTCAACTGAAGAAGATGTTTTAGCATTGATGAAAGCAAAAATCTACAACATTGAAATAGTTGTTATTGATCATCACTTCCCAGGAGAAGTTATTAATGGTAAAGTAGAGGTGGATGAATTTGTTGATGTTCATGTAAATCCTTATCTTGTTGGTGGCGATTCTCAAATAACAGCAGGATGTTTAGGATTTGAAGTCGCCAGAATGATAAATCCTGATGTGGTTGAACTTATAAAGCACCTTCCAGGAATAGCTGTAATCGGAGATCATGCGAATTCTAATGAAGCAGAGGAATATATTAAAATAGCTAACAAAAAAGGATATTCTAAAGAAAATTTAAGAAAAATAGCTGAATGTGTAGATTTTGAAGCATATTATCTTAGATTCATGAATGGTAGAGGAATAATGGACACTATTTTAAATGTCGATAACTTTGATAAGCATGAAAAATTATTAAATGCTCTCTTTAAAGAATACAATAAACGAGTAGACACTCAACTTAAAGCAGCTCTTCCCAACCTTAAAGAAAGTAAATTAAATAATGGAATTATATTTAATATGTTGGATGTTGAGAAGTATGCTCACAGATTCACATTTCCAGCTCCAGGTAAAACCTGTGGATTTGTTCATGATGCCGTAGTGAAAAAGTATGGTGAGGAGGAAGCGATTCTGACCCTTGCTTATGGTCCCGACTTTGGAGTTGTAAGGGCAACAGAAGCAGTAAACAAGCGATTTGGTTTCAATCTCAATGAAATTATTTGGGATTTAACTACCGAAGTTCCTGAGGCAGGAATTGATGGTGGAGGACATGAGTGTGCAGGTTCAATAAAGTTCATTGAAGGACTTTCAAAAAAAGTATTAAATGGATTTGCAGATAAAATAGCTAAATTAAGCTAATTATCCTTAATTTGATAATTACTAAAGAAAAAACATGTTTTGCTAATTAAAATCAAAAATTTCAATAAATAAAAAATTTTTTCTAATCCTTAAAAATCAAAAATTTCATTTTTTAATCCTTAAAAATCAAAAATTTTGTTTTCTAATTTTAAAAATTAAAGTTTTGAAGATATAGCTATTTTGAGAGTGTAAAGATGTTGGTCTGACCAAAAAAGTGATAATGTCAATTATATCAATTGGAAAAGTTCTTAAATTTTGAATTATAAATTTTGAATTATAAATTTTGAATTATAAATTTTTTTATTAAATTATTTAATTTTAAATATTAATTTATAAAAATCCATAATTTTAAATTTTAAATATTATAAATACATTTTAATTAATATAAATAACTTTTAATTAATATAAATAGTTTTTAATTAATATAAATAGTTTTTAATTAATATAATTAATTTTTAATTAATATAATTAATTTTAAATTTTAATTTATAAAAATCCATAATTTTAAATTTTAAATATTATAAATACATTTTAATTAATATAAGTAACTTTTAATCAATATAAATAACTTTTAATCAATATAATTAATTTTAAATTAATATAAATAATTTTAAATTTTAATTTATAAAAATCCATAATTTTAAATTTTAAATATTATAAATACATTTTAATTAATATAAATAACTTTTAATCAATATAATTAATTTTTAATTAATTTTTAATTAATATAATTAATTTTTAATTAATATAAATAATTTTAAATTTTAATTTATAAAAATCCATAATTTTAAATTTTAAATATTATGAATATATTTTAATTAATATAAGTAATTTTTAATCAATATAAATAGTTTTTAAGTAATATATTTCAATAATATTTATTTTTAAAAAAATTATTTATTAAGAAAAAATTATTTATTAAGAATTTTATCAAAATAACTATATTTATTAATAAATTTATCAAAAATAATATATTTAAAATTTAAAATTATAGACTTTACAAAGTGATATTTAAATTTAAATAATTTAAATAATTTAATAAAAAAATTATCATTTTAAAATTTAAGAAGTTTTCCATAAAAAAATTAATAATTTATTTTTATATTTATTTTTATCAAACTTCTTATCTTAGAGTCATTTTAATATAAATAATTTTATTTTAAAAATAAATAGTTTTAATAATCATAATTCATGGAATGGATAACATTTAATAAAGTAATTATAAAGTAATTATAAAGTAATTATAAATTAATAAAATCAATGATACTATGGAAACAGATGAACTTAGATACAAATTCTTAGATAATGAAGATTTCAATGATATTTTAGATAAAAATTCAGAGAATGATTTAAATAGCTGTGATGATTTAGATTATCAAGATTTTTCTACAAACACTGACTATAATTATTTTCAGAATCATAATCAAATCTTAGAAAATAGTATTAAAATGGAATATTCTAATGTAATTCCTTTAAGACGATTAACACTATCTTTTATTTTAAGTTTTGGAGTTTATGGTTACTATTGGTTTTATAAAAATATAAGGTTTTTAAAAGAATATCATGAACTTGACATAAATGTTAAATTTAGAACTTTAGTTTATATTCTTGTTCCATTAGGAAATTTCATTGTTTTATATGATCTTATTAATACGATGAAGTATTATCTTAATAAAAAAGGTATAGAATCTTATTCACCTTTTTTGAATATATTAGGATTTATAATATTTGGATTTACACCTTTAGGGATTTGGTTTTATATTAATGTTCAAGAATCTTTTAATGAATATTGGAAACTTGAACAAAACTGCTTGTCTATTCAAAGAAATTTCACTTCCGCGGAAATAGCTATTATATTCTTTGTTTGGCTTTCAATAATAGTATTAATTATTTTAATTGTTTATTTTTTAATGAATTATACCATTAGTATACGACATCCTATTTGATCGTTAAATTAAAGTTAAACCACTCTTATTAAATATTTGAGGGTATTGAATGAGTAAGAATTTTAGTATTAATTCAATTGCTGAAGCTGTATCTGGACGAGTCATTGGAAATAACTTTGAAAATATTGATAAAGATTTCTTAGGTTTATTTACAGTTTTAGACAGTGCTAAAAATGGAGATATAGTTATTAGGCATTGGATTAATGAAAAAGGTGTTAAAATAGCTAATGAAAAAGGCGTTTTAGCTATTATAACTGAAAATATCCTTGAAAATTCTATTGAAATAGCTGAAAAACTTGAACTTCCAATTATAGTGGTTGATGAAATTGAACATGCCAATGCTGTTGCATTAAATTATACTTTAAATCTTTTCGGTGCTAAATCTAAAAAAGTTGTTGTTAGTGGAACAAATGGTAAATCAACCACAGCTCATTTAATTTATCATATACTACACAATATGGGTACGAATGTTCTTACAAACACTGACTCTAAATCTGAATTTAATACTTTAATCGATCCTATGGTTTCTAAAATGATTTCTGATCATTGGAAAAGCAATGAACAATTAGATTATGTGGTGATTGAAGTTTCAGAAGTACAAGGTTGGGTCAATAGATTAATGAAAAATCATGCATTCATAATGACAAAAGCTATTAATCCTGATGTTACAGTTGTAACAAATATGGCTATGGATCATATTGGTTTAGTTAATTCAATTGAAGAGATATACGATGAAATATCTGGAGTTGTTAAAGCTACAAAAAAAGGAACCATTGTTTTAAATAAAAATGATCCACTTGTAGAATCCTTAAAAGATTTAAAAAATGATAATGTTAATGATTTTTACTTTTCATACGATGAATCTGATTTAAAAGAAGAGAATATTATATTTTTTGATCCCTATAAAAAAGTCATATCATATAAAGATAAAGCTATTTTAAGTGTGGATGAAATTCCATTCAAAAGTAAACATTTTATAGAAAATATTTTAGCAGCTATTTCTGCATGTATTAACTTAGATATTCCATTAAATTGCATTATAAAAGGTGTTAAATCTTATAAACCTTTAAAAAGGAGATTTGCAAAATTAAATGAAAATCCATTGATTATAGATGATTTTGCCCATAACCCTGATGGAATAAAAGCTACAATTGATGCCATTTCAAAAATAAATCCAAATCAGAACAATACATTATGGATTGTTTCTGCAATTAGAGGTTCACGAGGTATTGAAATTAATGAACTTAATTCCCAAGCATTATCAGAATCAATTTTATCATCTGAAAATGCTAATCTAAAGGTTAAATTAATAATATCGAATAGTTCTGATGTTGTTGATGGATTAAACATTGTAAAATTAAATGAAGAAACTGCTTTTCTTAAAGTATTAAATGAAAATAAAATAGATTTTATTCATTTTGATAAATTGTATGATGGTTTAAATCAAGTATGCAATAATGTAAAAAATAATGATAGTGTTTTACTTATTGGTGCTCAAGGTATGGATCCTGGGGAAGAAATTTTAAAGATTATTAAAGAGAAAAAATAATTCATAGCTTGGGAAAAGTTAAGAATAATTTTGTTATAGATTCTTTATAAAGAAAACCTAAAATAATGATAAACATCCATGAAAGTTCATGTTCTTGTCATAAAAGTTTGCATTCTTGTCATAAACTATAAAAGAAAATAATTTTACAAAACATTATATAGTGGGTTTGATAAAATTTTTAATAAATAATCTTTTTAAAAATAAATATTATTAAAAAATATTAATTTAAAATTAGTTATATTAATTAAAATATATTTAAAATTTAAAATTATAGGTTTTTATAAATTAATATTTAAAATTATAGGTTTTTATAAATTAATATTTAAAATTATAGGTTTTTATAAATTAATATTTAAAATTATAGATTTTTATAAATTAATATTTAAAATTATAGGTTTTTATATATTAATATCTAAAATTAAATATAGTGAGTTTGATAAAGTTCTTAATAAATAACTTTTTTAAAAACAAATATTATTAAAAAATATTAATTAAAAATTATTTATATTAATTAAATAAGTTTATATTATTTAAAATTTAAAATTAAATAATTTAATAGAATAATATTTAAAATTAAATAATTTAATAGAATAATATTTAAAATTAAATAATTTAATAGAATAATATTTAAAATTAAATAATTTAATAGA
>JAITPS010000150.1 GCA_031289325.1 Candidatus Methanovirga meridionalis | reverse complement strand
AATTAATAAAATAATAATTAATAAAATAATAATTAATAAAATAATAATTAATAAAATAATAATTAATAAAATAATAATTAATAAAATAATAATTAATAAAATAATAATTAATAAAATATGGTGTATGAAATAATGTTTTTAAGTACAGGAAAACTTTGTTTTTCTAATTGAACAAGTTCAATAATGAGATTTTTTAAATTACACCATAAGTATTAAATTTTTAATTAAAAAAATTATATTTATTATTTTTAAAAACGAAGAATAAATTCTCCTAAGTTGAAAATAAATTTTCAACAATAAAAGAATAAAAATTATTATTTAAAAAATTAGATTAATATTAATTCGAAATTCTTAAAAATATGATATTTAAAAATAATGATTAATTAAAAATAATGATTAATTAAAAACATTTTTTACATCCCATAATTAATTAATAAAATAATAGACATGATTTAAAATTTTAGAAGTCATTAATAAAATATATCTCATATTATATATAAACTTTGTAATGATATGTATACAAGAGCGAATAATTTAATCATTGAAATATTTTAAAAAAAGAGAGATGAATGATAAAAATGTTTTCCAAAATTAAACTAAAAAGTATACTTATACCTATAATATATTCATTAGTTAAATTTGCCATTGTTTATTATTTATTTCAAAACTCTGAAAACTTATTGCTTTATATTTATTCTCCTTTATTTATTGTTGTTTTCCCATTATTCTATGGAATATATGGTGCCATTGGTTTAGGGTTAGAGTCAGTCACATTGGGTTTACTTATTCGATACTTTCAACCTGGAATTATTGGTATTGACACTATTTTATTAATAGCTATTATGTATATAATTATAGGGATATTCGTATCTAAATTTTGGTATAAATATAGTATATTAGATTTATCAGATGATGAGGTAGTAAACTTATCAGATGATGAGGTAACTCCACCTTATTTATTCAATATAGAAAATACAACTAAGATCTTTCTCATAGTTCTTTTAACTTATTTCATAGCTCAAGTTTTTGTTCAATTTTCACTTCTTCATATTAATCATATGCCCATATCTGTGAGTAGAAACTTTTGTCCTTACTATTTTTTCACATTATTAATAATTTCTCTTATTTTTAATATTCTTAGTGTTTCATTTTTTACTTTAATTAATATAGAAGTCAGATTACCGAAAATGGATTCTTTTTATCAATTAAAGAACCATATTAAAGAGATCAATGTTTTAATTTATATATTTCTTATGGTTTGGTTAATTCATATCGCGAAAATATATTTCTATTATCAACTTAGTGAAATGGATCTTACTATTCTATTCTTTAATGCATTAATATTTGTTATTCTTATTATTATAAAGCCAAAATCTAAAAAATTAGTTGCATTTCCTTATAAAACATCACTAAAAGAAATTTTAGTATTTATCATTTTAAGTACAACATTTTTTTTAGGCTTACTTATAATTATTTTTCTTAGTTACTGTATACATGGAAAATTGGATCTGCACATTCTACTAACAGAACCATATAATATTATCATTATTTTCCTTACCTACTTTTTTGCTATTTATGTAATAAGATATTTTGATAATAATTTTACTAATCCTTTAAAAACCGTTTCCCAAATTTCACATGCATACATTCATAATAAAATAAATGATAATTTATCTTCTGTTCACGAAAATAGTGAAAAAAATACAGTGCTGGATATTGATACTATAAAAAATGAGCTTGATGAACTTTCGTCTAATGGAAAATTTGAAGTTGGTGAGTTAGCTTATAATATTAAAGAAATGATTAATGATTTAGAATATTATATTAACAATTTAAAAAATATTACCAGAAAAAAAGAAAGAAGACAATATGAAATAGATATTTCAAAAGGAATTCAAGAAAGTATGATGCCTAAATCCAATACATTTCCAGGCAGATTAGATGATTTTGGTATTTACACTTTATTTGGACCTAAAGAAGATGTTGGAGGAGATTTTTATGGTTATCACTTATTGGATGATGATCATTTAATTATCAATATAGGGGATGCTTCAGGTAATGGTATTTCTGCAGCATTATTCATGATAAAAATCAACACAATGATTCAAGACTATTTTGACTTAAACATAAAATTTGAAAGAATTTTATATCATGTAAACAATCAACTTACTAAACATAATGATAATAATATGTTTGCCAGTGTTTTCTTAGGAGTTTTAACAATTAGCACAGGGCAGTTTAAATATGTGAATGCTGGACATGAGCCTCCACTATTGTGTAAGAAAAACTCTAAATATGAAGCACTGAAAGTAGATTCAGGAATTGTTCTTGGATTAAAAAAGAGATTTGAATACCCAGTATATGAAATATATTTAAATGAAGGAGATAGATTATGTCTTTATACTGATGGAGTTACTGAAAGACAGAATATTAATGGTGAAAGATATACTTTAGAAAGATTAATAGATTTCTTAAACAAAAATAATTCATTGAATATTCAAAATTTATCCTTAAAATTCAAAAAAGCTAGTGATAATTTTGGAAATAACAAAGACTCAGATGATAAAACATTTTTATTGTTAGAGTATAGGCACACTCCAGATAAAAAATATGAATTTACAATATAATTTCAATTTAAATATATAATTTCAATTTAAATATATAACTTCGACTTAAATATATAACTTCGACTTAAATATATAACTTCAACTTAAATATATAATTTCAATTTACAATATAATTTCAATTTAAATATATAATGATGGGGAAAAATGTTTTTAATTAATTACTTATTTTTAAAAATTTATTTTTAAATATCTTATTCTTAAATATAGTATCTTTGATAAAGTTCTTAATAAATAACTTTTTTTAAAAATAATTATTATTAAAAAATATTAATTTAAAATTATTTATATTGATTAAAATAAATTTATATTATTTAAAATTTAAATTATAGATTTTCATGAAATAATAGTTAAAATTAAATATAGTAACTTTGATAAAGTTCTTAATAAATAACTTTTTTTAAAAATAGATATTATTAAAAAATATTAATTTAAAATTATTTATATTAATTAAAATAAATTTATAATATTTAAAATTTAAAATTATAGATTTTCATGAAATAATAGTTAAAATTAAATAATTTAATAAAAAAATTATCATTTCAAAATTTAAGAACTTTTCATAAACATATTATATTATATTTTATTTTTAAATGTCTTATTTTTAAAAATTTCAAATTAAGATTAAATTAATTATTAAAATAATAATTTTTATTTCTTTATTGTTGAAAATTTATTTTCCACTTAGGAGAATGAATTCTCCGTTTTAAAAAATAATAACCATAATTTTTTTAATTAAAAATTTAATAATTATGTTCCATTTTTAAAAACTTCATTATTGAACTTGTTCAATTAGAAACGGGAAATCTTAGATATTTAAGTTATCTTCGATAACAAATCTTTGATTTTATGTATTGAAATTTTTTATTTCAATTAGAAAAACGAAGTTTTTCTGTACTTAAAAACATTATCTCATACACTATAAATATTATTTTATAGTTGAATTCTAATTTAATCTTTATTTTCAAATTAAAGATTTAAAAATTTTAATAAAAGCAATTTCATCTTAAATTAAGAATATATTACTGTAAAAAATGTAAAAAGTTGTATACATTAAAATTAGATAAAAATTGTTAAAGATTATGAAATTGCTTCATGTCAAAAAAATAATAGGAAAGTTTAAAACATGTCGCAAATCATTAAAAACCGTAAGCAGGCATATATACACAAGAACTTCATCATTATTTTATTTAACATCTTTTTCAATTGTGTCTAAAGTAATGGTTAGATTATTTAAGCCTATTGTGTTTCTATAATCAATATTTTTAGATATTTTTTGAATCAAATGAATACCCATAGAATTTTTAGAAAATTCATTTTTGTTAGCATAATCAACTGGATTAAAAGGTAATCCATCATCTCTAATACGGAAGATTATTGTATCTTTGTTGGTTAAAATAATTCTAATGTCAATATATCGCTTTTTGGATGATTTGAATCCATGCTTAATTATATTTCCTACCATTTCTTCTACACACAAAGAGAGTTTATTGATTAATTTTGAATCAAGATTATTTTCCTCACCAAATTGGGAGATTTTATTTGATAATCCCATGACACTATCCATATTATTTTCTAAAGAAATACTGAAATTACTTATAATGCCTTCACCAAAATCATCCTTTAATAAGAGAAAATCATTAATTGATTTTGACCAAAATCCTTCTTTAATCTTTATTAATATAACTAATCCAATTAATGTGAATATTTCTCCCAATACAAAACAAAACCATATTCCATTTTGACCTATTAACGGAGTTAAAATTCCTGCAAACAATGACATGAATAAGAAACTGTGAGCAAAAGCTATATAATTCGCATAAAACATATTATTTACACTATTATAATAATTTAAAAGGACTACTGCAATCATAGAAGGTTGTAGTGATAAAGATAGTATTCTAAAAGAAAATGCTGCTGTTGAGAAGGCTTCTGGATCTTTAACAAAAAGTCTTGTAATCACAGAAGAAAAGATTAGAATTATTAAACTCATAAATGTAATAATTATTAAACCATATTTTAAAGATAAAGATAATGTATCTCTTAATGCTTTCTTGTCTTGTTCTCCAAAAAATATTCCACTGAAAAGCATAGTGGTCATCCCAATACCCATAGGTATTGAACTAAATAATAACTTAGCATTAGTTTGTACAGACAATGCAGCCATTACAACTCCACCATCAACCAAAATGCAAGATTATTCGTGACATATGATCGTAAAGCTGTGTAAACTCCATTTAATGAAGTTGGATAACCCAATTTCAAAATTTTGAAGACATCCATTTTATTTTCAATTTTCGTTAAATGAAATGAGCTTTTTTTAGAGAAAACATGAAATAATGAAATAATAACAGCTATTAAATAACTTATGGATGTCGCAATTCCTATTCCAAACATTCCAAAATCAAAAACTGTTACAAACATTATATCTAAACTAATATTAACAATAGTCATTACAGCTACAGAAAATAAAGATAATTTAGGAGAACCATCCAAACGAATAAAATAAAATAAAACCTGAGAAATTAAATAAGGAGTTGTTCCAATAAGCAAACCTAACATATAATCACTTGCTAATTCTGCTATTACCCCTTTAGCTCCTAAAATAGCTACCAGAGAATTTACATAAAAAGGAGAAAGTGATGCTATTATTATAGAAACAATAAATGATGAGACAATTACAACTGTAAAACTTTGATTGACTTTGTCTTTATTCCCCCTACCAATATAATAAGAAACTAATATTGTCCCTCCATTTGCAAAAATTGTTGTCAATGCAGTTAAAGCCATACGTGCAGGAGAACACATTCCATTAGCCGCTACTGCATTATAATCCATAAAATTACCAATTACCAAACCATCGACAATCATTCCTAGTGAAGCTGCAATTATACCTATAGTCGTGGTAAATAAGTAATATCTAAATGATTTAGAAACAATATAATTGTTAGTTAATTCTTTATTAATCATGAAACACCTTAATAATTCTTAATTAATTATTTATAATCATAAAACACCTTAATAATTCTTAATTAATTATTTATAATCATAAAACACCTTAATAATTCTTAATTAATTATTTATAAGCTATTTAATTTTCACATTCAAATTAATAAAATGTTATATTATAGTTGTCATGGAAAAGTTCTTAAATTTTGAATAATAACTTTTTTTATTATTTATAGTGTATGAAATAATGTTTTTAAGTACAGAAAAACTTCGTTTTTCTAATTGAACAAGTTCAATAATGAGATTTTTTAAATTAGACTATAAGTATTAAATTTTTAATTAAAAAAATTATATCTATTATTTTTAAAAATAAAAGAATAAAAATTATTATTTAAAAAATTAGATTAATATTAATTTGAAATTCTTAAAAGCGAAGAATAAATTCTCCTAAGTTGAAAATAAATTTTCAACAATATGATATTTAAAAATAATGGTGCGACAGGATAGGGTCTCTATTCTTCATTAATTAAATCAGTGAAATATTGTTAAATATTTTAATTCCAGTTGTGTGGAATTTTCTCCCCAGAAACTCTTA
>JAITPS010000108.1 GCA_031289325.1 Candidatus Methanovirga meridionalis | reverse complement strand
TTCTTCTCCGTTTTCCAATAAAACTGTTGTTATTCTAAGATTAATTTTCCCTAATTTTCTAAATTCGTTCTTAATCTTCTCTGATGCTTTACTCGAACCTATAGAATACGAACTTAATATTATATCTATAAATCCATCTTTGGTATCCATAGCTTCTCTTTCTTTTTTATACATAGACTTAGGTAATCTGAACACGAATTTAATATTTCCTTCACACAATAAGGTATAGAAGAATTCCAATGATGGATAACCTCTATCAAATATGAAAATCTTCGTTTTGTCTTTTAAGAAGCTTATATTGGCTATGTTTTTGATGTTGCGAAATATTAATGTTTTTTCATTGGTTTTGTACTTATCAATGGCTAAATCAAAGATAAAATGATTTAAACAGTTGTATAACATACTCACATTAGCACCAGTAGATCTTAAAATCCCATCATCACATTTTTTACCACCATATATCTCCCTTAAAGGTTTTATATTGGGTAACACTACTTTAGTAGCATCACCAGCTATTAAAAGATAACCGTTAAATGTTTTGAATGTTCCTTTATATTTATATAATTTACTCAAATATCTCTCATTCAATGCTTTGAAAATTTGTGGATTTAACTTTTTACGAGCAAAAGAATAAGCATACTTAGTTATTTTCTTTTTTGCTTCAATAAATCCAACTTTCTTACTAAAATTATGTAATATCCATAGTTAAAGTTTGACTATGCTTATTCAAAGCAATAAACACCAAAATTGGTATTGTAAAAATACAATTACGAGTGAAATCTTCTTTTCTCACCCTACCAATATCTTGCAAATCCCCCATCCCTAAATAAAAAACCATATCTTTAATTCTACGGGTTTCATTTTCTCTACTAATCATAAAAACAACCACCGAACCTTAATCAAATTTTAAATTTGTCAAATAGATCATATATCACTATTCACATCAATTATTATTGATATTGTTTGATGCATATATGCTTTTCTATTCAATTTAAATAGAAAAGATAATTATTACCCAAAAAAAGAAGATCATAAGTATATAAAAACATAAAGAGATTATTCTTTAAGATATCATTAAAAATCAACAAATCTCATATTTTTAGCAAAAATAATTGAAAAAAAGTGAATAAAATCTAAAAAAAATTCCAACGAAAAACACTTTGAAAAGAAAAATTCGAGTAAATAAAAGAATTTTAAGCTTAAAAAACATGATTTAATATTTAAAATAAAATTAAAAGCCATAAACTATTTAAAAACATTTTAGTATGATTTATTATAGCATATAATAATTTAAAATAATTTCTAAGTATATTTAAGCCTGAAGAGGGGATATAAAATTTTAGATATTTAGTAAAAGTTTAAAATCTTTTTCTGCTTCTTTTTCAGATGAAACACCTAATGTAACCATATCAGCATAATTTAATGTTTTTAGAAAATTAAATGCTTCTTCTGGCATCTGAATGCCCGCAGCTAAAATTTTATTAATAACTATCTTCTTATTTAACTTATTTACTAAATTTGAGAGATTTTCTCTATTTTCCTCTGAAAAAGATTCCGTATCCATCATATATCCTAATTTATTAACTGGAAGCATGTAAAAATCAAATAAATCAATTATAGGAGATTTTAATAATTTATTTGTAGTTTTAAAAGGAAAAGATGTTATGATACCTGGAATATATCCTTTATCTTTTATTGTCAGAAGTATTTCTTCTAATAAATCCCAATCATAGCTATCCACAATAAATTCATCTATAAAAATAACTGAAAGATTATATTTTGAGAGTATTTCAATATCAGCTCTCCAATCTGCTTTTTTTCCTTCTTCCATGTTTGGAAATCTATAATCCATGTCTGTTTTTCCAATTATTCCAATAACATCCATTTCTACTCCTTGAGATATAGCTATTTCAAATCCATTGATTAATCTTTCATTAGTGTTTAAGTTTATCCCTTTTAATCCAAGTTCAAAAGCTTTCTTAATAATTTTAGCTATATTTTCAGGACTTTCATATAAATCTAATTCATATAATCTTGCTCTATGACCAAAATAAGTTTCAGCTGTAAATGGAGCTGTTCCTAATAAAATTTTAGGAATTTTTTTATTTTTAAAATTAATGTATCCTTGAAAAATAATCATCACCTTGAACCAATTAAATTTAATTTCATGAGAAAGTCCCACTATATAAAATCAGTCCAAGTAAGTATATAAGTTTTATGATATTAAGATGATGATGTCAAAAATTGTGAACTTTTTTAAAAAAGTTTTTTATTTTTTAAACTTAAATAAATCTTCACTTTTTGTTATGTTGTGAAATTTATGATTTTACACGACTAAAAATCTTTTATTTTCTTAATTTTAAAATTTAATAAAATTTAAAAAATTAAATTATATATTAAAATATATTATATACATGGATGAATTATTCTCTTTGATTAAAAATTGTTTTTTAAAAGAATTTGAAACAAAAAGTAGTGAGTATCGCCATGAATTATCTGAGCATATATTAAATTATTTAGATAAAACTGAGGATGGATCATTTACATTAAATGTTAAAGGAATTAATGATACTTATCAAAGAATGCACACAATTAAAGGTGCTATTAGCGAATCTTTTGAAAAATTTATAAATCCTTTAGAGTTTAAAGATAATTTAAATGTTTTAGATATTTGTAGTGGCTTAGGTTATAATACATCAGCTTTAATTCAAGAATTTCTTAATAAAACAGAGCATAATTTTGATAGTAGTTTAAATACAAATTTTAAAGATAATGAATCAGAAAGCAGACTTCATATTGATATGGTTGAAATTTCACCATATATTTTAGCTGTTGGACTATTTATTCCAAGTCCTATTGATTCACATAGTATTGTTCAAAAGATTATTGAAAGTAAATTAATAGAAGATGGATTCTTAAAATTAAACTTAAAAAAAACTCCAATACCTAAAAATATAGAATTAAACTTGTTTTGTGAAGATGTGAGGACAACCATTAAAAGACTTCCTTCAAATTATTATGATGGAATATTTTTAGATCCTTTTTCCCCTGATTTATGCCCTGAACTTTTCACAGTTGATTTTTTTAAGCAATTGAAGAATGTTATTAAAGATGATGGAATTTTAACAAGTTATACTTCATCTATTCCTGTTAGATCAGGCTTAATTGAAGCAGGTTTTCATGTGGGTATTGGTCCTATTTTTGGAAGAAAACGTGGTGGCACAATAGCTTCTTTATCACTATCAAAAATAGAAAAAGATTTATCTCCTGATAATGAACGTTTAATAGCTTTATCTGACTTAGGAATTCCTTTTAGAGATGCTAATTTAAATTTAACTTCTGATAAAATTTTAGATAATAGAAAGAAAGAACGTTTAAATGCAAGATCTAATTATAAACTTTCATCAACTGTTAAAACACCAGTATTTCTTGGAAAGGATATTGAAGATGAAAAATTGAAAAAAAGAGTTTTAAAAAATTTAAATCAATTAAACATTTCTTCTACATCTTCAAAAGAAGCTATTTTTCTTATTTCTCCACAAAATAAAAATAATGAAGATTTTACTAACAATTCACGAGATAGAATTAGGAAGATGAATAGCAATCTTCAAACAATTGTTAAGATGAAAAAATAACAAAAGTTAAGATGAAAAACTACAAATGTAAAAATAAAAAACTAACAAATGTAAAAATAAAAAACTAACAAAAGTTAATATAAAAAACTAACAAATGTAAAAATAAAAAACTAACAAAAGTTAAGATGAAAAATTAAATTTTTATTCTTTAAAAACTTTTATTATTTAATAATAATTTCTCTTTTAAATAATTATTTTCAATTAAATTATGATTTAAGCTTTATAAAATAAAAATAAGGTATATTTTACTTAAATATGATTAAATAGATGTTTATGAAATAAAATATATGTTTTTATCATTATAATAAATAATTGTAAAAAATCTATACTTTTTTTTAAAACTATAAATAAAGTAAAGATTTATATATTATTATTTTTAAAGAAACTATTGTAAGAAAATGTTAAAATTTTTTTATTATTAAACTAATATAATTAATAGTGGTTTTGATAAAGTTCTTAATAAATATATTTTTTTAAAAATAATTATTATTAAAAGATATTAATTTAAAATTACTCATGTTATTCAAAATTTACTAATATTATTTAAAATTTATTAATATTATTTAAAATTTATTAATATTATTTAAAATTTATTAATATTACTTAAAATTTACTAATATTACTTAAAATTATGGGTTTTCATGAAGTAATATTTAAAATTAAATAACTTAATAAAAAAAATTATTATTTAAAATTAAATAACTTAATAAAAAAAATTATTATTTAAAATTAAATAACTTAATAAAAAAAATTATTATTTAAAATTTAAGAACTTTACCATAATGATTATATTATAATTACATTTTTTATTAGTTAATTAATATATTTTTTAATAATATTATGATTATTTGAAAATAATATTATAGTTATTTGTATAATATATTAGTAATTAAAAAATAAGTAATTAAGAAAATAAGAATAATTAAAATAAAAATAATTAAAATAAGTAATAAAAAATAAGTAATTAAGAAAATAAGAATTGTATGAGGAAAAATATGACAAAAACTACTATAAGTGTTATTAAAGCAGATGTAGGAAGTATTTCTGGACATGGTGTTGCTCATCCTGAGTTAATTCAGATTTGTAAAGACACATTAAAAGAAGCTACTTCAAATGGGTTATTAGAAGATTATTATGTTACCCGATGTGGTGATGATATTGATATGATAATGACTCATAGAAATGGAGAAGAGAATGAAGAAGTTCATAAGACAGCATTCGATGCATTTATGAAAGCAACTGAAAGAGCTCGTGAGTTAAAACTATACGGTGCAGGTCAAGATTTATTATCTGATACATTCTCTGGAAATATTAAAGGTATGGGTCCTGGTGTTGCTGAAATGGAATTTAAAGAAAGACCAAGTGATCCTGTAATTGTATATTGCTGTGATAAAACTGAACCAGGAGCATTTAACTTCCCAGTATACAGAATATTTGCAGATCCATTCAATACAGCTGGACTTGTTATAGACCCAAGTTTACATGATGGATTTAAATTTGAAGTTTTTGATGTGATGGAGCATAGAAAAGTAATTTTACAATGTCCTGAAGAATCTTATGATTTACTTGCTCTTTTAGGTTCAACTGGAAGATATGTTATCAAAAGAGTCTTTAAGAAAAATGGAGAAATAGCTGCAAGTATTTCTACAGAAAGATTAAACTTAATGGCAGGACAATATGTTGGTAAGGATGACCCAGCAGCTATTATAAGAGCACAATCAGGATTCCCAGCTGGTGGAGAAGTAGTAGAACCATTTGCATTCCCGCACCTTGTTAGTGGATGGATGAGAGGATCACACAATGGCCCTTTAATGCCAACCAGCCAAGAATATGCAAATCCTATTAGGTTTGATGGACCTCCGAGAATAATTGGTTTAGGTTTCCAAATAGCTGACTCTAAATTAATAGGTCCTATTGATTTGTTCGATGACCCTGCATTTGATAATACAAGAAATGAAGCTTCAACTATTGCAAGTTATATGAGACGTCATGGTCCATTCGAACCACACAGATTACCAAGTGAAGAAATGGAATACACATCATTACCTGGTGTCTTAGAAAAATTAGAAGCAAGATTTAAAGATATGGATAGTTAATATTAACTATTCTTTTATTATTTCAATTATTTTTTATTTAACTCTTTTTTATATTGTTTTTTACGATTAAATTTTTTTCCTATTAAATAATTCCATGAATCATTTTTAAAGCATCTATTAATCCATGACTGTATGTTATACATCCAAAAGAAGTCATTTCATCTCCTTTTTCAAGATAATATTTGCTATCATATTTATAACTTTTTGCTCTTTCAATGATTTCTTTTTCTTTAGAATTGAATTCTATATTTTCAATATCTTTGAAACTTATGTCCATTTTATTAATATCGAATAATATTCTTTCACTATTTTTCATTAACCTAATCTCCTAAGCTATAATATAGTTTTTACCTAAGTTTTTTAGTGTATTAACTAATGTTTGTAATTAAAGAAAAACTTCGTTTTTCTAATTGAGCAAGTTCAATAAAAAAAAAAAAAAAAAAAAAGTTTTTAAAATTGAGTCTTGTTTATTAAATTTTTAATTAAAAAAATTATAGTTATTATTTTTAAATATAAAAATATAAAAATTGTTATTTAAAAAATTAGTTTAATATTAATTTGAAATTTTTAAAAATAAGATAATTAAAATATATGATTAATTACAAACTTTTTTTTATAACACTATAAAAAAAACTATAATTATTATTTTTAAACTGTGAATAAATTCTCCTAAGTTGAAAATAAATTTTCAACAATAAAAAGATAAAAATTATTATTAAAAAATTAATTTAATATTATATTGATTTTGATATAGTTCTTAATAAACAACTTTTTTAAAAATGAGTATTATTGAAATATATTTATTTAAAATCATTTATATTAATCAAAATATGTTTATATTATTTAAAATTTAAAATTATAGATTTTTATAAATTAACATTTAAAATTAAATATATTGTCTTTGATATAGTTCTTAATAAATAATTTTTTTTAAAAATAAGTATTATTGAAATATATTAATTTAAATCACTTATATTAATCAAAATATGTTTATGTTATTTAAAATTTAAAATTATAGATTTTTATAAATTAATATTTAAAATTAAATATATTATCTTTGATATAGTTCTTAATAAATAATTTAATAAAAAAATTATCCAAAATTAAGAACTTTTCCAAAATGACTACAATATAATAATTATTTAACTATAACATGAAAATAATAGCTAATTAAAAGACCAAAGATAGAGATTAATGCTGTTATTAACCAATATGAAGCAATAATTTTCTTTTCAGAAATACCATGATAATTTAAAACATGATGAAAAGGCTCAATCGGTAAATTAATAAGATTAATTCTGTTTAAAAGGCTAATAATGACTGTTACAATAGGAACAAATAAAGCTAAAACACCAAAATATGGAATATCCGTAATTAAAACTGCTACTGCATAACCCGCACCTAAAACAAATGATCCTGTATCCCCCATAAAAATAGAAGCGGGATATCTATTAAAAACCAAAAATCCTAAGGTCAATCCAGTTAAAACTATAAAAGGAAGTGATTTATCTAAATTTCCAGTTATGAATAAATGAATAACAGAAGCAATTGATGCAATAGCTATTATGCCTGAGGCTAAACCATCCATTCCATCAATCAAATTTATTGCATTGATAGCTCCTGTTATACCAATTAAAATTATAGGAATAGCTAAAACTCCTATTAAAATTCCATTGAAATTAATAATCGGTCCAAGATCGTGTCCTCCTAAGGTAGAAATTGAAGCCGTCACTACTAAAAATATTCCTATAAGTAATTGAAGAATTATCTTATCTCTTTCACTCATTTCATTTTTAATTGGAACTTCATCAATTACTTTAACTAATTTTTTATCTAATAATGCTGGTAAATCTTCTTTAGCCTTTGGTGTAGCTATTCTCGCCTCATGGTTTGGTTCTAAATTTAGTATTCCTATTTTAACTATCTTTCCACTTATATTTTTAATTATTTTTTGAACTTCTTTTGATTTAAGACCTATTAGATCATCAATAAAACCAACAATTCCTGCAACAACCATTATTAATACAGGGATTATTATTAATGGTTCTTTATAATAAATAGAAGAGACGAATAAAATAGAAAAAAGAAAAGCTATTCCTCCCATCGTAGGAGTACCTGTTTTATGCCTATGTTCAGAAACAATTGGATTATCCACTATATTGAATTTAATTAAAACTTTTTTAATGAAATATGTGAATAAAACCGTTGTTATAAAAGTAATTAAAAATAAAAAACCATAGTTCATCATAATCAACCCATTAAATATTATATAATAATTATATTTCCATCCATTAATAAACTTTTTTAATATTATAAATAAAAAGGGAATATACAGTCCTTATGGAAAAACTCATAAATTTTGAATAATAATTTTTTTTATTAAGTTATATTCATTATGATAAAGTTCTTAAACTTTAAAGTGATGAATTTTTTATTAAATTATTTAATTTTAAATATAATTTTATAAATATCTATAATTTCAAATTTTAATTAATAGAACTAATTTTAAATCAATATCTTTAGTAATATTTATTTTTAAAAAAATTATTTATTAATAATTTTATCAAACTCACTATTTATTTAATTTTAAATATTAGTTCATTAAAATCTATAATTTTAAATTTTATAATAATATTAATATAATTTAATTAATATAAATAATTTTAAATCAATATTTTTTAGTAATATTTATTTTAAAAAAGTTATTTATTAAGAACTTTATCAAAACCACCATATTTATTTTTAAAAAAATCATATCATGAGATGAATATAAAATAGCTATTTTAAAAACCTGCCATCTCAACACCTGTTAGTTTAGATGCTTCTAATGTTAATGAACGAAGGTCTTCTTTTTCTATTTTACTTATGTGTGTGTTTCCTGCTTGTTGAACTAACATACACCCTTCTTCAGTCATAGTTTTAATGTATCTTCCTAAATCTTCACCAGATTTATGATAATCAAGCCTGTGTCTTAATTGTTTATCTTGAGTTGCAATACCTTTTCTACAATTCCCTTTATAGCACATTTGACATACTCTACATCCTAATGCAATAAGTGCAGCAGTACCAATATATACTGCATCTGCACCAAGAGCTATGGATTTAACCAAGTCGGCTCCATTTCTAATTCCTCCAGCAGCAATTAAACTAACTTTATTTCTTAAGTTAAGTTCTTTTAAAGCATTATCTGCTTCAACAATAGATGCTATTGTAGGAATACCCGAATGTTCAGTTACAATTTCTGGTCCTGCACCTGTTCCTCCCTGCATACCATCAACAACTATAATATCTGCTCCACCCTTTGCAGCTATTTTAACATCGTCTTTAACTCTTCCTGATGCGAATTTAACCATTATTGGAACTTGCCAATCTGTAATTTCGCGTAATTGCGATATTTTCATGCTTAAATCTTCAGGCCCTACAATATCCATGTGTCTTGCTGGAGAAAGTGCATCTGATCCTTCAGGAATCATTCTTATTTTAGAAACTTCAGCATTAACTTTTTCACCAAGTAAATGACCCCCCATTCCAGATTTAGCTCCTTGACCTATTTTAATCTCAATAGCATCCGCATTATTTAAGTAATCAGCAGAAACACCAAATCTTCCAGAAGCATACTGTGCAATTAATTTTTTAGCTAATTTTCTCTCATCTTTTAACATTCCACCTTCACCAGTATTTGATGCTGTTCCTGCATATGTTGATCCTAATGCAAGAGCTAATTTTGCTTCTTTACTTAAAGCACCAAACGACATTGCACCAATCATTATAGGAGTATCTAATTTCAAAGGATGTTCAGCATATCTATCTCCCAATGTTACATTTGTAAAGCATGGTTCCCTATATTTATCTAATGGAGGTCTTGAAACTTGAGCTGGAATTATTACAAGGTCATCGAATGTTGGAATTCTTCTAATTGCCCCCATACTTTTTACTTGATATGATCCTTCAATTGATTTCCTTTTAATTTCAAACATATCATCATAAGAGGAAACATTTCTCCTATCATCACTTACCGCATATACATTAATAGCATTGTTTGGACACATTTCTTCACAAATTCTACATCCAATGCAATTTTTCTGATGGGTAGGATACGGTTCATTATTAATTATCTCATAAACATTATGAGGACAATTGTTATAGCAGGAATAACATTCAGGACATATACTCTCATCTTTAATATCACACTTATACCAACAACATCCTGGACGAGAAAACTCTCGATTACATAAAAATGAATCTTTTTTAACATTATATGGCATTAACTCACCTCCAACACTAATCTATTTACCATAAAATGGTCTTTTACTTTTTGGAATGATTTTTCTAAAATTATCATAATCAGAGCTACTTAAATTAAAATCATACTTACTTAACAAACCTTTAAGTTTCTTCTTATCTTCATCATCAATATCAATTAAATTAGCATTTTTCCCTAAACTTTCAACCTCACCTAAAACATAGATGACACCCCGTATAATAGATTCACCAACATCTTTACCTAAGTTACCAAGAACAACTATACAGCCACCCATCATAAATATACCAGTCATAAATCCAGAGTTACCACCAATAATTATATTTCCATTTTTCATTATCTCTCCAGTTCTTGCACCAGCATCTTTTCTCACAAGGATTTCTCCACCATATATTCCTTGACCTACTCCATCTCCAGCAGAACCTTCTATTAACAGTTTACCGCCAGTCATGTTATCTCCACCAAACCAACCAACATTGCCATTAACTTTTATATTTGCTTTATCATTCATTGTTCCAACAAAATATCCTGCTGATCCATCAACCTCAATGTCTACTTCATCCACTAACCCTGCAATAAGATAATGCATTGAATGAGGATTTTTTAAAATTATTTTATCATATTTTGAAGCATTCTCTCTAATGGATTCATTGGCTTCTCTTGGTGTTATTTTAGATAAGTCAATTTCATAAACATTATTCGTCATCTTAAAACCTGTTTTTTATTTAAAATATAAACTAATTTAGGTTACTTTTTTATATTATCATATAGTATTATAATTTGTTTATATTCTCTATATTATAGTATTATAATTTTATATTCTCTATATTATTATTATAATTTGTTTATATTCTATATAATATAATCTTTATTATTAATTATAAAAATAGTATTTAATAAAAATAGTATTTAATTATAAAAGTAATATTTAGTTACAAAAGTAGTATCTAATTATAAAATATATAATGATTTAGGAAATAGTTCTATTTTATATTTTTATAAATTTTTTGTTAACCTATTTAAATGAACAATTGATAAAAATAAATTATTAATTCTCTTTATTATAATGTTTTGATAAAGTTCTTAATAAATAACTTTTTTATAAATAAATATTATTAAAATATATTAATTTAAAATATACTAATTAAAATTTATTTATATTAATTAAAATTTAAAATTATGAAGTTTTATAAATTGATATTTAAAATTAAACAATTTAAATTTATTTATATTAATTAAAATTTAAAATTATGGAGTTTTATAAATTGATATTTAAAATTAAATAATTTAATAAAAAAAATTTATTATTCAAAATTTAAGAACTTTTCCATAATAACTATAATTTAAAAATTTAAAATTATTTTTATTAGTTAAAAAATTATTTTTATTAATTAAAATATATCTATATTAATTAAATTTAAATTAAATTTAACTTATAGATTTTTATTAAAATTATAGATCCTTATTAAAATTATAGATTTTTATTAAATTATATATTAAATTATATTATTACAATTCATAAACTCTTACAATTCATAAACTCTTACAATTCATAAACTCTTACAATTCATAAACTCTTACAATTCATAAACTCTTACAATTCATAAACTCTTACAATTCATAAACTCTTACTTCACCAGGAGATATTTGTTCAACATCATTAATATCCATCACTTGTCTAAGTGAAACTTCTTCAGATGCGATTGCAAACATTTTATCATTTTCAGCCATGACTCCAGGTCTAAGACCTAATCTATCTTTAGCTATTCCAATTCCTTCTGGAGTTCCAATAATATAAGAAAAAGGACCGTCCATATCTTCAACAGATTGATTCAATGCTTCTTCCAAAGAATAACCTTGATCTAACTTATCCGCAATATAATGAACTAAACATTCTGTATCGTTATTAGTCTCAAAAACATGGCCTTTCCTTTCTAAAGGATCTCTTATCTTCCAATAATTTGTTATTTGCCCATTATGAACAACAGTAACATCTTTTATTATGTAAGTTTGGAAAGGATGAGCATGATATCTATCTACATTACTTTCTGTAGAAAATCTTGTATGTCCAATAGCATGGATACCTTTAATTTCATTTACATGATACTTTTTTATAATATCTTTAACATAACCAATATCTTTTATCATTTCAAAAGAATGACTTCCATTTAAAACAACAACATCCTCATCAATTTTATCAATTACATGAAGAAGAGGATTTAATTGTCTAAATTTATCAAGAGATATCGTAGCTCTGTATACTATTGTATTATCCTCATCTGATGTGAATATTTGATCAGATTTTATGGGTGTTTCTTGGTTTATAACCTCTTTAACCCTATCAAAAAGGCCTTTTTTTTGACTTACTTGAATATTTATATTATACTCATTTTCTTTTAATCCTACACCACCATAAATTGCAAAACCTGCTGAATCAGGCCCTCTATGTTGTAATGCATCCAACATCTTACCCATATCTTCTCCAGCATTATGTACTTTACGATCTTTATAAACAATTCCAGCTATTCCACACATGATGATCTCCTTTAATTGAATTATGATTATTAATTTATATTCTTCTATTAGTCTATAAACTTTATTAAAATACCTTTATTTTATAACAGTATAGTAGCATGAAAAATATTTGTAATTAATCATTGATAATTTCCAAAGACTTTTTTGTTTTTTATTGGTATTAACTTTTTCTATTTTCATACTTTTTTCAACTATTTTTATTACATTTTCATTGCTTTTTTTAAGGTTCTTATTCCTTTTTCTTGGTTAATTTCATCATTTTTCTATGTTATTTAATTGAGATTATATTCTTTATATATTTTTGTCAAGATGTTATTTACATGTTTTATTTGCTTATGTTATTCACCATTTATACCTTATTAGATATAAATTATATCATTAATATACCACATTCATAATTTAATTTATAATTTAAAAACTTTTAATAGGTTCTCTCGATTTTTTTATTTTTCCTATAAGAAAATTCTTCATTTCTTCCATGAAAATCTAATTTGAATCTTTTCTAAAATCATCAAAAAAAAATTCATTTATTCTACTAAAAGATTCATCTCCTCTATTAAAAATCCCTGATGGAAAAATATTGTCTCTTTCAAATGTTTTGAAATTCTGAGGAAATATTCTATCTTTTGTTTTTCATGAAATATGTAAATTTAAGCTTCACACTTTTTTAGATTTATAGTAATAACTAAAAATATAAATAAAAGAAAACAGATTATATGATTCATACCGTTATTGAAAATAGACTTAATAAACAAATAAAAAGAAATTGGAAATAGATAGCTATTAAGCAAAAAAAACTTTAATTATAGTTTAACACCTAATTTTTTGCAATACACTTCTTAACCTTTCAATAATTTCCATAATATTATATAGTCATCATGGAAAAGTTCTTAAATTTTGAAATGATAAATTTTTTTATTAAATTAATTAATTTCAAATATTATTTTATGAAAATCTATAATTTTAAATATTAATTCATAAAAATCTATAATTTTAAATTTTAAATAATATAAATAAATTTTAAATAATATAAATAAATTTAAATAAATAAATTTTAATAATATCAATTTTTAAAAAAAATTATTTATTAATAACTTTATCAAAGATACTATATTTAATTTTAAATATTAATTCATGGAAATCTATAATTTTAAATTTTAAATAATATAAATAAATTTTAAATAATATAAATAAATTTAAATAAATATATTTTAATAATATCAATTTTTAAAAAAAGTTATTTATTAATAATTTTATCAAAGATACTATATTTAATTTTAAATATTAATTCATGGAAATCTATAATTTTAAATTTTAATTAATATAAATAAATTTTAATTAATATAAATAAATTTTAATTAATATAAATAACTTTAAATAAATATAAATGATTTTAAATAAATATAAATGATTTTAAATAAATATAAATGATTTTAAATAAATATTATTTAATAATATCTATTAAAAAAGCTATTTATTAAGAACTTTATCAAGCTCACTATAATCATCTGAATTTAACAATTAAAATATAAATGTTTGTAATAAAATATGTTTTAAACTATTATAATGAACTTCAATTATAATGAAATAAACAATTAATTAACTAAGTACTCATGTCAACAAAAGTAAAATCTGCAAATGATCTTCCTGAAAAACCAGGAATATATATCATGAAAGATAAAAAAGATAAGATCATATACATTGGGAAATCAAAATCTTTAAAAAAAAGAGTTAAATCATATTTTAAAGATAAACATGAAAGCCCAAAGACATACGTTTTAATGAAACATTTCTATAGTTTAGAGTATATAATTACAGAATCTGAAAAAGAAGCTTTAATTCTTGAAGCAAACCTTATTAAAAAGCATAGACCAAGATATAATATAAGATTAAAAGATGATAAAAGATATCCTTATGTTAAAATCGTGAATGAAAAATATCCTCGATTAAATATAACAAGAAATATAACTAAAGGAGGTATTTATTATGGACCTTTTACAGATGTAGGTTCGGTTAGAAAAACAGTTAAATTTTTAAAATCCTTATTTAAAATTAGAACATGCAAAAATATGGATGGACCATGTTTAAATAGCCAAATAGATTTATGCCATGCTCCATGTGATAATGGTATTTCACAGGAAGAATATAAAAAGATAATAGAAAAAGTAGATCTTTTTTTTGATGGAAAATATAATCGGATAATAGAAGATCTTGAAAAAGAAATGGAAGAAATAGCTATTAAACAAGAATATGAAAAAGCAGCCGTTTTAAGAGATCAAATCAATTCAATTAAGGAAGTTATGGAGAAACAATTTGTTGTTTTTGAAAATGAATTAGAGCAAGACATAATAGCTTTTTCCAATGATAAAGATAGAGCAATAATGGTTGTTTTATCAGTTAGAAATGGTAAAATCATTGGAAAAGATGATTTTTTAATGGCTGGAACTGAAAATCAAGACTCAAAAGATATTTTATCTGCATTTATCCAACAATTCTATGGACCTTTAAGAACTGTTCCTAAGGAAATTATTGTGGAAGAAGAGATTTCTGATAAAGAAGTGATTCTTGAATATTTATCTGATTTAAGATTTAATGAAAGAAATTCATTGAATAATAATATAAAGACTAAACTAAGTAATAAAGAAATTAGTTTGAATAATAAAAATAATTTAGAAAATACTGAGGATATGGAAAAAGAAAAGAATAAATCAGAGATAGATGATGATTCAAAGGTTAAGATCGTAGTGGCTGAAAATGGAATTGAATTAAGATTACTTAGAATGGCTGCTAAAAATGCAGATATTATCAGGAAACAGAAGCGAAAAATGAGAAATTCAATGATAGAACTTAAGAAATATTTAAAATTAGAGAAACTCCCACGAATAATTGAAGGATATGATGTTTCAAATATTTCTGGAGTCTTAGCTACTGGTTCTAAAGTATCATTTTTAGATTCAAAACCAAATAAAAAAGAGTATAAAAAATTTAAACTAAAAACTCCTGGTCCTGATGATTATGGAATGATGAGAGAAATATTACAAAGAAGATTTAAAGCCTTTGCTAACCATAATAAAAATTCAGAGGATGGTTTAAAGGAACCTGATTTAATATTAATTGATGGTGGAAAAGGACAGTTAAATATCGGAGTAGAAGTTTTAAAGGAATATGGTTTGGAACATATCCCAATCATTGGACTTGCAAAGGAATTTGAAGAGGTTTTTATACCTCAAAGTAATTTTCCTATAATCATTCCAAAAAATAATCAAGGTTTGCAATTACTTCAAAGAGTTAGAGATGAAGCACATAGATTTGCAGTTTCATATCATAGACATTTAAGATCAAAAAATCTTGAGTATTCTGTACTTGATGATATTCAGGGCATTGGAAAAAGAAGAAAAATTAATCTTTTAAAGGAATTTGGTGATATAGAAGCCATTAAAAAAGCTTCTATTAACAGTTTATCAAATGTTAAGGGTATGAATAAGAAATCAGCTATAAATGTTTATAATTTCTTTCACAAGTAATGATTCAAATATAAAAGAATCATTAATTAAATTATAAATGTCTTAAATCACATTATATGAAATAAAAACCAATTTTTTAAAAAATTCCATACTTTTTAACATTTTCAAAAAATATGGAGAATATTTATATATTAAAATACTCATATTATATTCTAAGTAGTAAATCAACTAAAATATAATTAAATTTATGAGATACTACTCTGAAATACTTAGCTAATCAAGCCCTTATAAATTAGCAATGAATACTAAAAATATTAATGGAGGATTTTTATCATGAAAATAAGTGCAAGAAATGTAATTGATGGTAAAGTTAGTGATGTTGAAATTGGTGCTGTAATGGCAAAAGTTAAAATAGATGTTTCAAATCCTACTGTAATAACTGCTTTAATTTCAAAAGAAGCAGTTGAAGACTTAAATGTTAAAAAAGGAGATGATATTTCAGCTATTATAAAATCAACTGAAATAATGGTCGGTAAAAAATAATTTTTATTAATTGTTTTTTCATTTCTTTTTATATTTAACATTAACACAAAAAGACTTTTGCGAAGTATTAACTCAATAGATGAATTTTATAATTGCATTTAAGTTACCTAATATTCAGATTATATAGATTCCTAATATTCAGATTATATAGATGTAATATCTAATACATCTTTAACTTATCTAATAAATCAATCATTGTACTAAAACAAAGTATTAACTTAATTTATTTTTTATAATATGATGTATGAAACAATATTTTTAAGTACAGAAAATCTTTCAGATTTTCTAACTTTATTATTTTATTTATTATTTATTATTTTATTTATCTCTTCATCTGATAAACCAAACTTTTTCATATTTTCAATGATTAATTTTTCTTTTCTAATTTCTCCTTCTTTTAATCCTTCAAGCTTGCCTTCTTTTAATCCTTCAAGTTTGCCTTCTTTTTTGCCGTCGGCTCTTACTTCATTCCAATTTATAGTTTCTTGGTTATTTTTCTTATATTCCATGAGGAACTCTTTCATTGTTTTTGATTCTTGATTATTCTCTTCTATGTAAGTTTTATGATCGTTAATTTTTGATAGTATGGCATCCATTTTTAAAATCTCCTTCAGTATTTTATCGTTTGTTTTGTTATCTAAAAACAATAATAGTCTATATAATTTTTTATCATATAAATATTTTATGAAATGTTTTAATCCTTGTTTTTTTATTAATTTTTTCATCTGTTTCCTAAATTTAGG
>JAITPS010000068.1 GCA_031289325.1 Candidatus Methanovirga meridionalis | reverse complement strand
CCTATTATAAGGAGTATTTACTCCATCAGGACCAATTACATTAAAGATCACATAATCGTCACCACCTGGATCAGTACTAGCAGTAGCATTAACAATAATAGTATCACCTTCTACTACAGAAGTAGTACCATTAAGAACTAAATCATAAGCTCTCTCATTAACAGTTATTGTAAAAGGACCAGTATTAGAATTATAAATTGGGTCATCACCATCATAAGCACCTGCAGTCACAGTATAAGTACCTGTAGTTGCATTAGGAATATTTAAAATAGCAACACGACCAGCAAAAGACCCATTATAAGGAGTATTTACTCCATCAGGACCAGTTACACTAAAGATCACATAATTGCCATCACCTGGATCAGTACTAGCAGTAGCATTAACAATAATAGTATCACCTTCTACTACAGAAGTAGTACCATTAAGAACTAAATCATAAGCTCTCTCATCAACAGTTATTGTAAAAGGCTGAGCAGCATTAGCAATTGGGTTATCATTATCACCATCATAACCAACTGCAGTCACAATATAAGTACCTGTAGTTGCATGAATATTTAAAGAAGCAACACTACCATCAAAAAGAACATGATCAGAAAAAGTTGCAGTTCCATTAGGAGCAGTTACATTAAAGATCACATAATCGCCATCATCTGGAGTAATATTAGCAGTAGCATTAACAGTAATAGTATCACCTTTTACTGCAGTAAGAGGACCAGTAAGAGTTAAATCATAAGCTTTCTCATAAACAGTTATTATAAAAGGAAAAGGAGTAGCAGTAGCATTAATAATTGGGTCATCATCATCACCATCATAAGCAACTGCAGTCACAGTATAATTACCTTTAATTGCATTAGGAATATTTAAAGAAGCAACACGACCATCAAAAAGAACAGGATCAGAAGAAGTTGCAGTTCCATCAGGATCAGTTACATTAAAGATCACATAATCGTCATCACCTGTATCAGTACTAGCATTAGCATTAACAATAATAGTATCATTTTCAAATACATGAGTAGGAGGACCATTAAGAACTAAATAATAAGCTCTCTCATCAACAGTTATTCCAAGAGGAATAGCAGTAGCACCAGTAATTTCAACATCATCGCCATCATAAGCAATTGCATTCACAGTATAATTACCTATAGCTGCATTAGGAATATTTAAAGTAGCAACACCATCAACAAAAGAAACATAACCATAAGGAATTACAATTCCATTATCATCATCAGTTACTGTAAAGTTCACATAATCGGTAGAACCTGTAGCATTACTAGCAGTAGCATTAACAATAATAGTATCATCTTCTACTACAGAAGTAGTACCATTAAGAACTAAATTATAAGTTCTATTCTCAACAGATATTGTAATATTATCAGTAATACCCAGTACTTTACCCGAGTAATCAGTAGCAATTGCATACACAGTATAATTACCTATAGTTGCATTAGGAATCTGTAAAGTAGAAAGATAAACATCCCCCTCCTTATTATTAAAAGGCTCCTTAGGATCCATCAAAGATCCATTAGGAAGAGTTACAATAAATTGCGCCCAATCCTCCTCAAAAGGACCAATCTTTGCTTCATCAGTAGTAATAGCATTAACACTAATATTATCACCTTTTACTACATTACTAGGAGAATAAGAAAGATTAAAGTCATCAAAAGTTCTATTTTTAACAGGTATTTTAATAGAATCAGGAGTAACCAGTAAATTATCATCAAGATCATAAACAATTGCACTCAATGTATAATTACCTTCAATATTTGCTCGAATACCAGCAAAAGAAGCTACATCAATAACATAATCCTTATTATAAAAAGGAACATGACCAGAAGAACGTGCATTTCCATTAGGATCAGTTACAGTAAAGATCACATAATCCCCATAAACATCATAATAATTCTCAGCATCACCAATAGCATAAACATCAAAAGTATCACCAGTTACTACATTACCAGGACTACCAGAATAATCGAGATATATGTCATCCCCTAAATTGTCATCCCCTACATCGGCTGTAATGAAGCCTATACTCACAACAACTAAGACAATAGCCACTATTATGCCTATTTTATTTATTTTATTCATAATTCACCTCTATTTTTTAATTTATGTATGTATATATGGGGATAATGGATTCTTGGGGGGTGTTGTCTATTATTTTATTACAATTATTCGTAAATATCCGATAGCTGAGATAGATCCTCCAGAGCCAGACATTTATTTATAACAATTACTCATAATATAAAGACAAACTTATTCCAAAACTTTTATTACCCCATACTAAAATAATTAATGCACAAAAAAAAGAAAATATCCTTGCTGTCAACTAAGAAAATTATTTTTTTAAATTTGGATTGAAATTAAAAATGGATTTTACATAAAACAAAATTTTAGATAGAAATTTTAATCAAAAATTCTTAAGTTGGCAACATTGAAGATAAATATAATATCATAAAAAAAGTATTATACCTATTATTTTAATCTATTATACCTATTTTTTAATCTTAATGCACATTAAGTGTATGAAAAATTATGTTTAAATTACAAACATTTTCATGTTTAAATTACAAATATTTTCATACAACATATACTTAACTTTCATAGTATATAAAGGATTCGGTTTTAAAAGCCATAGTAAAGATTGTTAATTATTCTTTATTTAAATAAATAATTGTTAAAAGAAAATAGTTAAAATAATGGATTATTAACCAGTCTTAATATGAAACCATTCCTCCACCCCCCCCCCCCTTTCTTTGTTTGAGGATTAAATAAGAGTTTAAAGAAGAAAAAACTTTAAAAATATGAGTTTATAATAATTTAAAGTGAAAGTAATGGTTGATTTAGTAATTTAAGGATTTTAAAAATTTATGGGATGAAGCTTTCAAAATTTATTTTAATTCAAAAATTTGCTCTAATGGATATGTAAACATTTTAGATGTATAGAGTTTATTTCTAATTTTTCGAGATTGTAAAGTTTTAACCTCTTATGTTCTCAGTATTACTTTAATAAGTATTAATATTATAATTATTATAAATTAATATTTAAAATTATAAGCTCTTATAAAATAATATTTGAAATTATGAATTTTTATAAAATAATATTTAAAATTATAGATCTTTATAAAATTATAAATTTTATTACTTATCTAAAATAAGCTTTGCAAGCTCTACCTTTGTATTTATATTGGTCATTTTAGTGTTAGCTATTTCTACCTCATTAACTATTTTTTCTATTTTTTTCCTACATTTAATATCTTCCTTATCAATGATGAATTTATTTAAAAAATTACTATACATTGAAGCTACTCCATAAGCAGATACTTCATATCCTAAAGCATTCATAAACTTACCTGCTGGACCGCTTACAGGATTGTTACCTATAATAGGTGATACAGCTACAACATAAGCTTTTTTCAATGCTTTTTCAACATTTTTCATTGAAATAATTGGGAGTATAGATGTGATTGGATTTGATGGGCCGATTATAACCATATCAGCTTTTTCTATTGATATAATAACATCTTCAGATGGTTTAACCTTATTAAATATTATGTTTTTAACCTTGGGTTCTGATTTTTCAGCTATTAAAAATTGATGAAATTCCAAATCTCCAATATCTGTGATTATCTTTATTTGAGATTTTTCATCACTCATTGGGATTATTTTTGCTTTGATGTTTAAATTCTTTCTTTGTATATCAACTGTTTTACTAAGACTGTAATCCTTCAATAATTGAGTTTTTTGTATCTTTAAAGCTCTATCCTTATCTCCAATCTTAAGTAATTCTGGAGAATTTAATTCATTAAGTTTTTCATTAGTAATGAATGTATCATATTTAAGTCCATACCATGTTTCATCGTTGATTAAATCTGCGAATGTGTAGATAACAGTGTCAATATCTGCAGCAACATATACTCCTGAAAAGTAATCATTTTCTAAGGTGTTAACTATAACATTTATTTTTTCTTGATCATAAATTCTTTTAATGCCCTGAATTAGTTTAGGAGTTCCTGTTCCACCAGATAAAATTGTAATCAACTTAACATCTCCATCAATTAAAAATCATGATTTAATTAATTAACTTCTAAAAACATCTTGTTCCTTTGGTCTAAGTAAGGATTTAATTCCTTTTTCAGTGTTTCGCAGATTTCTAAAGTTTGGAAATCCTCTTATAATTACAATTGGCATTCCTTCATCAGCTTGTCCCATGATTAAAGATGCTGCAGCAGATAATTCATCAGCAATAGCTATTTCAGTAGTTTGAAGTTCTTTACCATACAAATCCTTTTCTCCTTTCCTTTTCCATAAAGGATCTATTCCAGAAGACCCAATAGCTAATCCAACAGCCCCATTTCTAAAAGCTCGTCCTTGAGTATCGGTGATTATAATAGCTAAGTTTATATTGTATTTATTTTCTAATGTTTCCCTAATTTTTAAGGCTGATTTGTCAGGATTAATAGGAATAGGTGTTGCAAATCCTGATTCAACATTAGATTCATCAATTCCTGCATTTGCACAAACAAATCCATGTTTAGTTTCAGCTATTATGAAATCCCCTCCAATAGCTATTATTTCCTTAGATTCATTAAGAATAGATTCTATAAGTTCAGGTTTTTTACCTATTTTTTTAGCTATTTTAATACTTTTTTCGCTTGTTTTGATTTTATCCAATTCAATGATATTATTCTCAGATTTTGATACTAAGGTTTCAGCTATTAAAATAATATCCTCATCCTCAATATTGAACTTTTGTTTTTCAAGTGTATTTATGATTAGTTTAGATAAATCTGTTTTTTCGTTTATTATAGATATATGTTTTAATCCAATTAATTCAATTTTCATGTTATCTTCCATTATTTTAATATAGTCAAGAACCAAATTTTTGACATTTTACAAACTCTATTTTTTAAAGCTATAAAAACGAAGTTTTACTGCAATTTCAAAATTTCAGTTTTAACCTTTAAACGAAAAATTTTCGATTTTCTCTATTTTCAAAATTTTTTAATTTTACTAAAATATCCTAATTTTTAAAATTATTCTTTATATTTTCATTACAGTAGTGTTGGTAAAGCCCTTAATAAATAATTTTTTTTAAAATTAAATATTATTAAAAGATAATAATTTAAAATAAGTTTATATTATTTAAAATAAGTTTATATTAATTAAAATTTAGTTATATTATTTAAAATTTAAAATTATGAATTTTTATGAAATAATATTTAAAATTAAATAATTTATAGTGTATTCTATAAAGCTTTTAATAAATTATTTTTTTTAAAATTAAATATTATTAAAAGATATTAATTTAAAATAAGTTTATATTATTTAAAATAAGTTTATATTAATTAAAAATTATTTATATTAATTAAAATTTAAAATTATAGATTTTTATAAAATAATATTTAAAATTAAACAATTTAATAAAAAAAATTATTATTTTAAAATTTAAGAACTTTTTCATAATGACTATAATATTAAAATCTAAATGTTTTATTCTATTTATTCCTTAAGAATAGGAAATTTAATTAAAAAAATTAAATTTAAATAATGATTTTAATAAAATTCAAGTTTCCTACTATATTCAATAATCCTAAAAAACCATGAATTTTATTTATTTCCTTTTTCTATAAATTGTTCCTCCGATTATGGATATTAAAACTAAAAATACTAATATTGGAATACCCGTATTTTTAAGATCAAAATTATATCCATTAAGATTTATAGGTGGTTTATCAGAATTTATATGTGGATTTACAGTTATATTTACACTATCATTTTTTGGTGGTTCATTTGGAGTGTTTAATATTGCAAGATTCGTAATGTTTCCACTACCATTTACTTTTACAATAATATCTAAGTTTACAGTTTCATCTACTCCTAATTCACCAATATTCCATAAACCAGTATTGTGATCATAGCTACCATTTGGATTGGATGAAATGTATATTAATCTATCATCAAGTATGTCCATTACATTAACAACTTGTGAATCTCCAAGATTTGTAACTGTTATAGTATACTTAACAAAATCACCAATATTAGGAGGAGTTGTAACATTAACCGTTTTATTAATCACTGCATCATAATTAGTAGGTGGCTTCGCAATGAAGAAATTAATTGAATCATAAGATAGGTTATAATAATCATCCCCCTCAAAAACAGCAGTTACAGTATACTTTCCAGCCTTCTCAGGAATGAAAGATATGTTGAAACCACCAGTACCATTAGTAATGACAGACCGATTAATTATGTTAGATTGACCAAGATTATTAGTTATATTAATAATCACAGCCTTATTATCCAAACCACCAGTACTATCATTTAGGTTACCTGTAATAGTAGTCTTCTGACCAAGATTAGCAATTATTTTATTAATGGAAAGATTAGTATCCCATTTACCTACATTTAAAGTACTATTAGCATCACTCTTAGAGTAATTCTCATCACCATTAAATAAAGCATTAACAGTATAAGTACCATTACTCGGAGTGTAATTATTAAGAACAGCTATCCCATCAGTATTAGTCTGATTACTACCTACAAACTCCCCATTCACAGAAAAATTAATCTCTTTATTATTTATTGCTTCACCACTACTATTAGTTAGATTGGCTATGAACACTGCACTATCACCATAAAATATTTGTGGTGTACTCAGAGTAAGATTTGTATCATACGTCAGAATTGTGAAACTTCCATTAAATATCGCACCATTATGAGTAACATTTTCAGTCGCATTCAAACAATAACTATAATCACCAGGACTAAGACCAGCAGGAATATTAAAGATAAACCCTCCACTACTATTAGTAAAGGTACTAACAATATCATCACTCATATTCAAACTCACATCTACATCACTAAGAGCATCATTAAACTCATCAATTATATCCCCAGTAATACGAACACTATGATCAGGATTAACAGCACTATTAAGATTAATAAAGCTTATATTTGTCTTATTCACCTCACCTTGCCAAATGTCACTAGATGATCCAAAAAATTCAGTCTCAAGGAAACTAATATTTATTGTATGATTTCCAGGAACTATAAAGGGACTAATATAATTAAAAACTCCATTATTATCTGTGTTAATAGTACCATTATCTTCCCCATCAATGGAAACATTAAGATCAACACCATCTAAAGGTATAATATTGTCTGAAATATTATATTTTAATGTACCATTAATAGTAAGTGTCTTATCTTCATGATTAACAGACACATTAGTAAAATTGGTGACTGTAGGAAGTTTAGATGCTAACAGATTTATGTTTAAATCTTCATTATCAACCAACGCCTCAAAGACAATACTATCATTATCATTTAAAGTATAATAGTATGGTAGTTTAGCACTACTATTATTCCCAATAGGAATATCAAATCTATTAAAAGGAAGATCTAAACCCTTAATAGGAATACCTAAAAGACTATTTGGTTTTAGAATACTCTCTTTTAAAGGAGTGGTAAATAAATTAGTTAAATTTCCAAATCTCAATTCTTTATCAAAATCAGGTAACTCATCAACACCAGCACTTATATTTGTACCGTTTAAAACAAGACCATAAGATAAATCAACAGGAAAAAAAGAACAAATATAATTCTTATTCACTGTAGTTTTATTATCTCCTGCTCCTAACTGAACCATATAATAACTATTAGGTTTGGTACCATTTATTAAATCATTGATGTTGTTTTGACCCCACCAATTAAAATCAATAATCCCACTAGGATTATTAACTTCTTTCCCATTAGTTCCTGTATTATTTAAAATACGACAATACTTCAAAGTACCCTTATTATATACACCACCACCATCATAATTAGCTCTGTTGTTTAGGATACTACAATTAAGCACACTAACAAGATTAGTATTAACATATACACCACCACCAGAACGAGTAGCATTGTTATTTGTAATACTACAATTAACCACTCTATCAGTATCAGATCCATAATAATTTAGATTACGTACATATACACCACCACCATCATAATTAGCTCTGTTGTTTAGGATACTGCAATTAACCACACTACTACCAGCCAGATTACAATGTACACCACCACCATTCCTATTAGCTACGTTATCTATAATACTACAATTAACCACACTACCAGGACTATTGAAATGTACACCACCACCACCAATAGCATTATCATCTGCATTTCCATTAGCTGAGTTGTTTAGGATTCTACAATTAATCACCAAAGAATTACCACCATCACCCAAAGATACACCACCACCAGAAGTAATAACCTTGTTATCTGTAATATTACAATTATCCACCCTATTAAAACCCTTATTCTCCGTAGTACGTACACCACCACCCAAATTAGCTGTGTTATTTGTAATATTACAACTAATCACACTACCACTACCAACAATATATACACCACCACCATCATAACTTCCAGCTGCATTATTTGTAATATTACAATTAAACACATAAAGACCTGTAGCAGTAGCAGCAGCAGATATACCTCCTCCTCCACCAATAGTAGATGAATTTCCATTTTTTATAGTTAATCCATTAAAATTAACATTACTCACATTTACATCAAATACTCTTCCAGTACCATTTGCATTCACTATTACATCTTCAGGTGTCAAACCTTCCTTGGCTTTTATTGTTAAACCAGTCTTATTAACATTAATATTATATTCAATATACTCACCACTATCTAATTGTATGATATCACTCGCATTGGCATCGTTAATAGCATCTTGTATAGCAGTATTACTACTATTATTTACTGTAATTATCACACCATTATATGGTTGTATTTCATTTAAAGGATTTAATTCAATATTATTGAACTTAACATCCAATATAGTGTCATTACCATCATCACTAATATTTAAATGCTTATTGATAGTATCACCATTAATAAGTCCATTAATATCTATTAGAGAAGTATTAATGGTATTATTTGTATTATCAGATAATGTGATATTTTGATCATTATTTACTTTAAAAACCTTATTGGTCTTATTATCTGACTGTAAGTTTAAGCTTATGTAAGCATTGGTATCATTTAGTCTATGTGGAGTGGCTGTTAAATTAAATATGGTACCATTATTATCTGTGTATAGTTTACTGTCTCCTGTATCATTAGCTATTGATGTTGCTGATACTAATAGTAACATACTCAATATAAACAATCCAAATATATAAATATGTGGTATGGGTAGGATTTTATTATTCCCTATAATCTTAAAACTATTCTTACTATTTTTAATCTTACTATTTTTAATCTTATTATAAATTTTATTTAAATATTTTAACATAAAAAAACACTCCTTAAAGTCCTTAATAAATAATTTTTTTTAAAAATAAATATTATTAAAAGATAATAATTTAAAATTTATTTATATTATTTAAAATTTATTTATATTAATTAAAATTTATTTATATTAATTAAAATTTATTTATATTAATTAAAATTTATTTATATTAATTAAAATTTATTTATATTAATTAAAATTTAAAGTTATAGATTTTTATAAAATAATATTTAAAATTAAATAATTTAATAAAAAAAATTTATTATTCAAAATTTAAGAACTTCTTCATAATGACTATAATATTAAAATCTAAATGATTTATTCTACTTATTCCTTAAGAATAGGAAATTTAATAAAAAAAATTAAATATAAATAATGATTTTGATAAAATTTAAGTTTCCTACTATATTCAATGATCCTAAAAAATCATGAATTTTATTTATTTTCTTTTTCTATAAATTGTTCCTCCGATTATGGATATTAAAACTAAAAACACTAATATAGGAATACCCGTATTTTTAAGATCAAAATTATATCCATCAGAATTTATAGGTGACCCATCAGAATTTATAGGTGGTTTATCATGCTTTATAGGTTTCACAATTATGTATGCAAAAGATTTTTTTGGTCGCTTATTTGAAGTGTTTAATTTTGCAAGATTCGCAATTTTTCCACTACCATTTACTTTTACAATAATATCTAAGCTTACAGTTTCATTTACTCCTAATTCACCAATATCCCATAAACCAGTATTGTTATCATAGTTTCCTTTACTTGAAGTGAATGAATTGTATATTAATCTATTATCAAGTATGTCTGTTACATTAACAGTTTGTGTATCTTCAAGATTTTTAACTGTTATAGTATACTTAATAAAATCACCAATATTAGGCTTTGTAACATTAACCGTTTTATTAATCACTGCATAATATTTAGGTGGATTCACAGTTATATTAGCAGAGGAATTTTTTGGTGGCATATTTGAAGCATTTAATGTTGCAAGATTCGTAATGTTTCCACTACCATTTACTTTTACAGTAATATTTAAGCTTACAGTTCCATTTACTTCTAATTCACCAATATTCCATGAAATAGTATTGTTATCATAGCTAACATTACTACTTGGATTGGATGGAATGTATATTAATCTACTATCAAGTGTGTCTGTTACATTAAAAGTTTGTGAATCTTCAAGATTTTTAACTGTTATAGTATAATTGACAAGATCACCAATATTAGGAGTTTTATTATTAACCGTTTTAGTAATCTCTGCATCATATATTGGATGTGATTTTATAGTCACATTATCTTCATTATCTTGACCTGGAGGAGTGTTATCACCTGTAACATTAGCTATGTTAAGTAAATTACCTGTTGCAATAACTTTAACACTAATATTTATAGATGCACTTTGATTAACTTCAAGATCTCCAACATTCCAAGTTAATTCACCAGTTGCATCGTTATATGTTGCATTTGCACTTGCATTATTTGACATGTAATCGAAGTTGCTTGTATTTAAAAGATCTTTAACTGTAACATTTGTAGCATTATCAGGACCATCGTTTCTCACAGTTAAGGTGAAGTTAATATTAGTATTATTACTAACATTAGTATTATTTGCAGTTTTAGTTATTGTAACATTAGCCCTTAAAGGAGAAAGAATATCTAACATAACATCCTCACCATCAGATAATGCTTCAACAGAATAGTTTGTTCTTGCTGAAAAGTTTATAAGTTGATTGTAGGAGTTAGGATCTCTAATATCCCTATCAAGATATGTAGTTATATCCTCATTAGCCGTATTGTTTTTAAATGTCACATTTACAACAAAATAAGGAAGTAAGTTAGGTTTATCGTATAGAATTTCACTTGTGTTAAGTATGAAATTATATTTAAGTGTGGCATTATTCATACTTGAATCATTGTATATTTTACTATCATTTACTAATGTACTAATATCTGGAGTACTAATATCTGGAGCAGATAAGTTAAGAACAGATAAGTTAAGAACATAATGATCTGTATTATTTGTATTGGTACCAGTATCATTGATTTGGTTTGTGATATCGTTGTAACCCCACCAATTATGATTAATATTATTATCATTAGAATTAGGTAGATTCATACCTATATCCATACCAAGACCATTTTCATATATGCGATTATAGTTAATGGTATTATTACTACTACCCATTATTATGACACCATTACGAGTGTTATTTATTATTGTTGAGCTTACAAGATAATTTTCTCCTCCAGAAGTGAACCAAACACCGTTTCCTTGATTGCTTGTTATATTTGAACTATTAAGAGTGTTATTATAACCAGAGAATGTAAGAGCATTACGACTGTCTTTGCTTGTATCATTATATCCTGTGTTGTTAAATATTGTTAGATTGGTTAAAATACTGTTATTCCCACTAACAAAAATTGTATTATTTATATTGTTAGTAAATATGGAATTATCAATTTCCAAACCATTAGAATTACTAGTAAATACAGCTCCTCCACTGTTAACAGCTGAATTATCTGTGAAGTTAGAAATATCAATTTTCAAACCAATGAAATCACTAGTAAATACAGCACCTCCTTTATCACCAGCTGAATTATTTGTGAAATTACAATTAATTATTTGTGTGTTTGCATCTTCTGTATGAACTGCACCTCCCTCATCATTAGCATGGTTACCTGTAAAACTACAATTTTCTATAGTGAAACCCTGATTGCGTATATCATCATTATCATCATCAACACCATGAATATGTATAGCACCACCACCTCTTATCCCAGATGATGTTGCTGTATTGTTTATAAAAACTGAGTTTACAATGGTTTCATTATTTCCATAAACATGGTCTATTGCACCACCATGTGTCGCATTATTTCCTATAAATGTACAGTTATTGGTATATGAATAATCTCCACCATCACTATATAAAGCACCTCCAAGACCAACTGGTGCACTATTATTTATAAACTGATCATTATTTAGCTTTAATGTACAATTAAAATGAATTGCTCCCCCACCACTCGGACCTACAGCATGATTATTTGTAAAATTACAATTGCTTATAGTTAAAAGATTTGTATTATTAACAAATATTGCTCCACCTAATGAATGATTACCATTTTGAAAAATTATATTATTAAAAGTTATATTATATTCTCCTCCATCACAATAAAAAAAACGTGTATCTTGTGCATTTTTGCCGTCAATGATAACCCCATCATCACTTTCACCTGTAATTGCTATATTACTATCAATCTTAATGTTCGTGTTATTGACACCAGTATAATTACCATTACTTAGATGAATAGTAGTACCATTTGTAGCATTAGTTACAGCTGTATTAATAGATTTATAAGGTGAAGATTTATTACCAGTACCATTATCATTACCATTTAATGGATCAACATAAATATCATCACTATTATCTCCAAGATCATCGTCTAAAGGATTTATACTCAAATTATTTAGGGTTGCATTTTGACTTTCAACATCCGCATATACTCCAATAGCAGTTACCAATATAATAGCTGATAGGAGCATGACTATTATTTTAATATTAGGTTTTAAATTCATTTTTATCACATTGTTATGCAGTTTCACTTCAATTATAACATTCTGCAAAATTATTTTATTTATAGAAAGTTTCTAATAACTTAAGTTTCTAATAAACTTAAGTTTCTTAGATTTTCTGAAATATTTTTTATGATCACCAGATCATTATTTCATTGGTTCTTATTATAATTACATTCATATATAAAGTTTTCCATTATAGTGATTTTGGTAAATCTATCAATGAATAACTTTTTTAAAAATAAATATTATTAAAATATATTAATTTAAAATTAGTTATATTGATCAAAATATAGGTATAATATTTAAAATTATAGATTTATATTTAAAATTATAGATTTATATTTAAAATTATAGATTTATATTTAAAATTATATATTTATATTTAAAATTATAGATTTATATTTAAAATTATAGATTTATATTTAAAATTATAGATTTATATTTAAAATTATAGATTTATATTTAAAATTATAGATTTATATTTAAAATTATATATTTTTATTTAAAATTATAGATTTATATTTAAAATTATAGATTTATATTTAAAATTATAGATTTATATTTAAAATTATAGATTTATATTTAAAATTATAGATTTATATTTAAAATTATAGATTTTTATTAAAATTATATATTTTTATAAGGTAATAATTAAAATTATGGATTTTTATGAATTAATATTTAAAATTATATATTTTTATAAAATAATATTTAAAATTAAATATAGTAGTTTTAATAAATAACTTTTTTAAGAATAATTATTATTAAAAAATATTAAAATTATTAAAAAATATTAAAATTATTAAAAAATATTAAAATATTAATTTAAAATAAATCTATATTATTATAAAATTTATACTATTATAAAATTTATATTATTAAAATTTATATTATTATAATTATAAAATTTAAAATTATAGGATTTTATAAGGCTAAAATTATAGGATTTTATAAGACTAAAATTATAGGATTTTATAAGGCTAAAATTATGGGATTTTATAAGGCTAAAATTATAGGATTTTATAAGGCTAAATTATGGGATTTTATAAGGCTAAAATTATAGAATTTTATAAGGTGATATTTAAAATTAAATAATTTAATAAAAAAATTATCATTTAAAATTTAAAAACTTTTCCATAATGACTTATAAACTGCAGTGTAAAAAGAGGATGGATTTTCGTAATTGAAAAATTAATGGTCTAAATTTTTTCTCTCTAAAAACCAAATTCCAAATTTTAAATCTTCATCATCTTTTTACAGTACCATAATAAAAAAACAAAAAAGGTTTTTGAAATTATTATCTATTTTATGAATACTTATTAAAAAAAAAAAAATAATAGTATTTAAATAGATGGGTTTTATTTAACCATAATAATGTGTAACAACAAGAACACTTTTTTGACTAATACCATCCATATATTGCTTCATTGTAGCAAAGCTTCTATCTTCAACCCAACCACCCCATTGAGCAGTAGTGGCTGGTAAACTATTATCCAATCTGATCTTTTGAGTATCGGTATTAACATTAAGAACAAACTCATAATGTCCCCAAGTATTCTTATAAAGATTATGGATAATCACATTCTTATTAGGATCACTAACAGCATTACGAATACCTTCCCAACCACCAATTTCATTAAATGTATACCAATTAAATCTCATATCAAACCCTGCAGCCCAACCAGCATTTCTATATATGGTTTCTAATTGACCATGGGTTGTACCACTACTACCAATTACAGCACCATAATTTTTGGAAACAGAAGTTTCACTGTATTCATAACCTACAAAATCATATATACTTTTAACAATCGCATGAGGACCACAAGTATAATCTGTTACTTGTGCTAACCAGTTCAACATAATTCTTTCATTATTAGATAACCAAGTGTATCCAAAAGTTGAGACACCATTATTTAGAAAATCATTACTTGCTGTAGAACTGGAGGATATAACAGTACTATCGCCTTGATTAGTTCCATTACTTCCAAATTCAACAGTTAAATTAGCGATTTTATCGCCGTTTTCTTCACTAACTTCTAAAATTCTAATAACTCCACCTGCAGGAATTTCAAAATCAGTGGTGTTTAGTTCGACAGATTTATTATTATTTAAACTTATTTTTCTTCCATTAATAAGAAAAGTCTTAGTAACATCTTTAGTTGCTTTAACCGTTAGTATTATATGTCCAATATTACCATTTATATATGGTTCTGCACTAATATTATACAGATTACCATTAGATAAATAGGTAGTAGAACTATTCTCATTAGAGGCAGATAGTGATGACATAAATAATACTCCACTTAAACATAGAATTAATAATCCTATGGTCACAATTTTTTTCATTCTCAACATTTAATCAATACTCCATTTTATTATATAAAAAAACCAACGATTCTTAAATTTAAATATAAACCCATTAGTCTTTTTCAACTATTTCTTAATTTATAATCAACATTTCAATTATAATCAACATTTCAATGAATTTTTTATTGAAAAGGGATTATTTTTTAAAATATTACCTGATAAAATTAAAACAATTATATATTCAAAATAATTAAATTTTAATTTATCAACAATACTATTTTTTTTTACATTATATTTAAAGGTTACCATATTATGAATTAATAGGTGATTTTTATCAAATTTTATTAAATTTATAATATCTATTTATATGACATTGTTCCTTGTTTTTAGACGGAATAAGATATTTAAATGGATAACATTTTATTTTAACCAAAATTTAATCCTATATTAACTAAAAAAGAGAAATAAACAGGATAAATTGGATATTTAATTAACCCAAGCAAAATCATTGTAATCAACACTATCAAAACAAATAAAAACTTTCTATCTTCCTTAACTGGATAAAAATAACTAACAATAAATCCAATTATAAAGAATCCTACCAACATCAACAATATCATCATATTATAATTCATCCTATTTACAGTTGAATCCAATGGCTTAGTATCCAAATAAGATGACTCAACAATCAATCTTCTTGCTGTTGAACCAACTGAATCACAAGTCACCATATACAAGTTATTAGTATGATTCACTAAACTAATCCTATAATCAGGAATTATAATATATGATTTATCCACAACATAATTCACCTTTCCTATTCCAGGCCAATTAAGAGATATATTATCTCCCTGTTTAAGTTCATTAAGTCGCAGGAAAGGAGAACCTAATAAAGTCCTATGACCATGCAAAACAACTTTGCCTTTTGAAGGCTCTTTAGATGTATTATCCAATAAAACACCTTTTAATATACATAAAATAAGTATAACAGTTCTAAACTCCATTTAAAAATCACATTTCATATAATATTATATTAATACCTACATAATATTTTTCAACTGAACATGAAATTATAAATTGAATTTAAACAAAAAACGAAAAAAGTTGACCTAAAATGAAATCATTAATTGAACACTGTAAAAAGAGGATGAATATTCATAATTGAAAAATGAAGAAAAACTTTTTTCTAATTGATAAAAAATTTCAATGCGGAAAATCAAAGATTTGTTATCGAAGATAACTTAGAAAAATCGAAGATTTTTCGTTTCTAACTTAAAAAAATGCATTGTAAAAAGAGAATGGATTTTCGCGAATGAAAAATTAATAATACATGCTAAAAATTCGATGACATGTATATGTGTTAAATTTTTTTGCCTAAAAACTAATTTTCAGATTTTTAATTTCCATGCTAAATTTACACTGTCTTTTTAAACAGATGAATGTATTCTCACAAGTTGAAAATAAATCTTCAAGAATAGATATTTAAAATAAATAATTAATTACAAACATTTTTATAGCATTATAATAATAATATATTATTTATACATACTTAAAAGTATTATATTAGATAATCAAGGTGTCTGACTATCATGAAAAATCCAAGATAGTTGAGGTTTGATGTTTAAGATAATTTGTTTAAATTCAAAATTCTAAAATACTTTCAAATTTTTAAATAGAATTAACACCATAAAAATTAAAATTTGAATTCTATTTAATTAAAATAAACATTATTGAATCTTCTGAACTTAAAATCACAGCTATTTGCATCGACTAAAAACTAAAATTAAAAATATGAACTAAAATTAAAAATATGAAAAACAATAATTGAATAGTTATATTAAATTTTTAAAAAAAGAAAATATGCAATGTAAAAAAAAAGAATAGATCTTTACAATTGAAAAATTAAGAAAAACTTCGTTTTTCTAACTTTAAAAAATAGAAAATTTTTTAAAATTAAGAAAATCAAAAATAACTTAAAAAAATAGAAGATTTTTTAAAAAACAAAACACTAAAAACCATACCACTTTTAAATTATAATGAATTTAAATTATTTAAATAAAGTAGTGAATGATAAAAATAGTGGATGATAAATGTCCACAACTCTTTAAAATTATAATTATTTATTATTTATTATTTATTATTTTATTTATTATTTTATTTATTATTTATTATTTATTATTTCATGTATCTCTTCATCTGATAAACCATATTTTTTCATGTTTTCAATGATTATTTTTTCTTTTCTAATTTCTCCTTCTTTTAATCCTTTAAGCTTACCTTCTTTTAATCCTTTAAGCTTACCTTCTTTTAATCCTTCAAGTTTACCCACTTTTAATCCTTCAAGTTTACCCACTTTTAATCCTTTAAGCTTACCTTCTTTTAATCCTTCAATTTTGCCTTCAATTTTGCCTTCTTTTTTACCGTCGGCTCTTACTTCATCCCAATTTATAGTTTCTTGATTATGTTTCTTATATTCAATAAGAAACTCTTTCATTGTTTTTGATCCTTGATTACTTTCTTCTATGTAAGTTTTATGGTTGTTAATATTTGATAGTGTAGCATCCATTTTTAAAATCTCCTTCAATATTTTATCATTTGTTTTGTTATCTAAAAACAATAATATTCTATATAATTTTTTATCATATAAATAATTTGTGAAATGTTTGAATCCATGTTTTTTTTTATTAATTTTTTTATCTGTTTTCTAAATTTAGGTAGTTGGATAAGGTAGTGTTCTATTTTTCCTTTCGTTTTATCTTTATCTGTGAATGTTGTTGTTTGATATTCAAAGAATTCGCTACCTTTAACTAAGTTATAGTTAAGTATGCTGATTGTTATGGTTGTTTTGAAGTTTTCGTAT
>JAITPS010000050.1 GCA_031289325.1 Candidatus Methanovirga meridionalis | reverse complement strand
TTATCGGACTCTTTTTCATCGCTGAGTTTAGAAATATTATCAGATTTCTCTTCAACAATATCTTCTTCATTATCGGACTCTTTTTCATCGCTGAGTTTAGAAATATTATCAGATTTCTTTTCAATAATTTCTTCGTCATAGGTTTTCTCTTCGTCTTCATTAGATTTTTGTGATTCTATAACTTCTAAAATCTTAGTTAAATCTTTACCTTCAACAATGATATCAGCTATTTCTTTAACAGATGGTTTTGCATTGAAAGCAATACTTAATCCACTTGCTTCAAGCATGGATATATCATTTGCTCCATCACCAATAGCTACACATTCATCTAATAATATGTTATTTTCTTCTATGAGTTTTTTAAGAGTATCTGCTTTACTTTTTTTGACTAATGGCCCTGTAACTTCCCCAGTTAACTTCCCATCCTCTTCAATTAAAGTGTTTGTAAATAAGAAATCAACATTAAATTTTTCTTTTAAAGGGTTTGCTATCAAATCAAAACTGCCACTAATAATAGCTATTAAGTATCCTTCATCTTTTAAGGATTTTATTGTTTTTTCAGCTCCTTCCATAAGTTTTATATTTTCAGCAAGTTTTTTAATATCTTCTACAGATGCTCCAGTTAAAAGTTTAACTCTTTCAGTTATAGAATCTTCAAAGTCTATATCACCGTTCATTGCTTTTTCAGTGATTTCTGCAATTTCGTCTTGGACATCAACTAATTTTCCTATCTCGTCTATGGCTTCACCATCAATAATAACATTATCTAAATCAAATACTACAAGTTTAATCAAACATATCACCAATTATATTAAATTCATTTCCTTAAGTTTTGCTTCTGTTTTTCTAACACCAACTTTAGCATCATCAAAAGTTCTAGCTCCAGTACAAACAACTTTTCCTGATCCAAACAGTAATAAAGCAACTTTAGGATCAGTACCTCTAAAAACTAAACCTGGAAATTGTTCAGGTTCATATTCTGTATTTGCTAATTCTAAAGCAATTACCTCTAAATTTAATACCGTGCCTAAATCAGCTGATGCAACTATATTCACTATTTTTACATCGAATTCATGGGAAATTTCATTATCCATGTCTCTCATTAAATCAACTGTTTTTTTAATACCTAATTTAGCATCTTCTATAGTTCTGGCACCTGTACATACTAATTTTCCAGAGCTGAAAATTAAATGAGCAGTTTTAGGTTCTGGTAATTTAAAAACTAATCCTGGAAACTGTTCACGCTTAAAAGTAACACCTTCTAAATTCTTAGAAACCTCATTTAAATCTATATCTTTCCCTATACTGGCAGAAGCAACAATATTTACAACTTTAAAACTATCTTCAGTCGATTTATTATCAGTTAATTTATTATCAGTTAATTTATTACTTTCAGTCGATTTATTATCAGTTAATTTATTACTTTTAGCCAATTTAAAACCTCACAATAAATATTTAAAAAAAGTAAGTAAAATAATTACTAAGTGTATTGTTAATATAATAATTATATTTTAATATTAATATAATAATTATATTTCAATATTAATATAGTAATATAAATTCTATTTTAAAAAATATATATAAATTTAAAAAATATATATAAAAAAACTAATTTAAAAAACTAATTTAAAAAATTAAAAATTTGTTATAATTAAACATTTGAGAATTAATCATTAATCAAATATTAATTAAAAACCATATTAATTTATAAAATCAATTATAGTCCTGTTATCAATAAAAAAGTTTGTATAATCTATTAAAATAAGCTTATAAAAATGTTATTGGAATTTGTATAATTGAAATTTTTATAAATAGTTACAATAAATTTTCTATATTTATATATATAATATTTTCGTTGCTACTTTGTTTATGTTAATATTGTCGTATATCAATATATTATTAAAATATAGGAAAGTGGTAAAATTGATTGAAGTGGAGATTAAATCAAAATTAAATGATTTTAATAGTGTTAAAGAAAGATTAAAAGAGCTTAATATAATTAAAATTAGTGAAGAAGTTCAAGAAGACATTTATTTGGATCGAAAAGATATAAAATTTGCTAAAAATGATAAAGCACTCAGAATAAGAAAAATTATTAAAGAAAACAGTGAAAATATTGTTATTACTTATAAAGGACCTAAAATCAATAAAATTTCTAAAACAAGAGAGGAAATTGAGTCAACGGTTGTTGATGGAGAGAATATATTAAAAATTTTTGAAAAATTAGGCTTTTATAAAGGAGGATTTGTTAAAAAAATAAGAGAAATTTATAAATTCAAGGAATACATTATAAGCTTAGATAATGTTGAAGGATTAGATCCATATATTGAAATAGAAGTTGATTTAGAAGATGATGCGGATTATCAAGATTCTATAGATAAAATTTATGCTATTTTCAATGAATTAAACATAATAAATGGGTTTGAGCGAACTTCATACTTAGAGTTACTTCAATTAAAAAATAAGAATAAATAGAATTTTTAATAGGTAATAGCTATTCTATATTATTAATAGCTTCTACCAATAAATCTATTGTTTTTTCAATATCTTTCATGCTTGCAACACTAACGGTTGTGTGAATATATCTTGTGGGGACTGAAAGAACTCCAGTTGGAATACCCTCTCTTGTTAAATGAATAGCTGTTCCATCTGTTGTTCCACCATCACTTACTTCTAATTGATAATCAATATTTCCTCTTTTTCCAGCTTCCGTTAAAATCTTTTTTATTTTTTCAGCAACAATTATCCCTCTCCCTCCAGCATCTACTAAAACGACTGCAGGACCTTTTCCAATTACTACAGGAGCCTCTTTCATTTCAACACATGGATGGTCTCCAGATACTGTAACATCAAGAGCAAAAGCTAAATCAGGGTTTAATTTAAATGCTGATGTTTTAGCTCCTTTTAAACCAACTTCTTCTTGAACGGTTCCAACACCATAAACAGTTGCTTTTGTATTTAGTCTTTTTAAGGTTTCTATCATTACATAACAACCAATTCTATTATCCAATGCTTTTCCCATGATTAAATCATTTGGAAACTCTTCAAAATCTGCTTTAAATGTTATTGGATCACCAAGAGATACTAATTTTTCGGCTTCTTCCTTTGAAAATGTACCAATATCTATAAACATCTTGTCGTGTTCAATGATTTTCTTTTTTTCTGCTGATTTCATTATATGAGGAGGTTTTGAACCAATAACACCAACTATATCTCCTTTTATCCCATGAATTATCACTTTTTGGTTCATTAACATTTGGTCGTTAATTCCACCAATTTTAGTAAACAAAATAAAACCTTTTTTATCAATATATTTTACCATAAGTCCAATTTCATCCATATGAGCAGCTAACATTACTTTTGTTGAAGATTCTCCTTTTTTAGTAGCTATTATATTGCCTAATAAATCCGTTTCAATAATATCAACATGTTCATTAAGTTCATTTTCAATAATATTTGCAATTTCTCCTTCAAACCCAGAAATACCTGGAGCAAGAGATAATTTTTTCATCAATTCCATATTTATTCACCTTTTTATCAATTATTGATTTTTATTATAGATTGAATTTAATTTATTTAGATTGAATTTAATTTATTATAATCCTTATAGAAAAGTTCTTAAATTTTGAATGATAATTTTTTATTAAATTTTTTTTTATTAAATTATTTAATTTTAAATATTAATTTATAAAAATCTTTAATTTTAAATTTTAAATAATATAAACTTATTTTAATTAATATAAACAATTTTAAATAAATATATTTTAATAATATTTATTTTTAATATTTTTAATATTTTAATAATATTTATTTTTAATATTTTTAATATTTTAATAATATTTATTTTTAAAAAAATTATTTATTAAGAACTTCATCAAAACTACTATATTTAATTTTAAATATTAATCTATAAAAATCTATAATTTTAAATTTTAAACATATAAATATATTTTAATTAATATAACTACTTTTAAATTAATTATAACTAATTTTAAATTAATATTATTTAATAATACTTATTTTTAAATTTAATAATACTTATTTTTAAAAAAATTATTTATTAAGAACTTCATCAAAACTACTATATTTAAATTTAAAAATTATTTATATTGTGAAACTTAAATTCTTGCAAGAATCATTACCCCCAATTTTTCTTAAAATCAATTTTTAAAAACTGAATTTGTTACTTTTAAAAATCTATTTTTTAAAGTTAGAAACGAAAAATCTTCAATTTCCTAAGTTATCTTCGATAATAAATCTTTGATTTTATTCATTGAAATTTTTTATTTCAATTAGAAAAACGAAGTTTTTCTTTATTTTTCAATTGTAAAAATCTATGCTAAATTTACAGTGCCATAAACAATATTAAATAATATTTAAATTTTTTATGTGTAAAATTTTATAAGTTATCAGTTAATTATATTACATATTTTATGTTACATATTTTTTATGTTACATATTTTCATAATAAATTAGTTTTTCTATCATTTGTATTGAATAAAATATTATTTAATAATTAACTAAATTATAGTCATTATGGAAAAGTTCTTAAAATTTGAATAATAACTTTTTTTATTAAATTATTTAATTTTAAATATTAGTTTATAAAAATCAATAATTTTAATTAATATAAATAAATTTTAATTAATATAAATAAATTTTAGATAAAATAAATAAGTTTTAGATAAAATAAATAAATTTTAATTAATATAAATAAATTTTAATTAATATAAATAAGTTTTAGATAAAATAAATAAATTTCGGGTAATATAAATAAGTTTTAGGTAATATAAATAAATTTTAAATCAATATATTTTAATAATGATTATTTTTAAAAAAGTTATTTATTAAGAACTTTATCAAAACCACCATATTAGAAAGTTAAATATTATTTAGTATTTATTAAAAGAGGAATAGTTAATGTTATATTTTAAAGGTTGTACTATAAGAGAAAAATTAAAAAATATTTCTGATTCTACAGAAAAGCTATTAAATTTATTGGATGTTGATTATTACACATTAGATGATGAAGGATGTTGTGGATCTTTTCTTCTAAGAACTGGTTTTGAAGAAGATGCTAAAAATCTAATGAAAAAGAATTTAGATCAATTTAAAGATGAAAAAATTTTAACAAGCTGTGCAGGGTGTTATAAAGCACTTAAAAAAGACTATAAAAAATATTTTGATGTTGATTTAGATGTTATTCATATAAGCCAATTTATTAGAGATTTGATCAGTGAAAATAAACTAAATGAAAAAAATGAAAAAAATGATGATTTAATAGTTACTTATCATGATTCATGTCATTTAGGAAGACACAGTGGAGAATATGATGCCCCAAGAAAAGTTATTAAGAATTTTGCTAATTTAAAAGAAATGGAAAATATTAGGGAGAATTCTATGTGCTGTGGTTCTGGTGGAGGTGTTAAATCTGCTTATCCTGAAATATCTAAGGAAATAGCTATTAATAGGCTAAAGGAGGCTGAAGATACAGGAGCCAGTCTCATTGTTACCACTTGCCCTTTTTGTAAATTAAATTTAAGTGAAAATTCACCTATAGAAGTTTTAGATATTTCTGAATTTACTTTAAATAGTCTAAATAATAAACAAAAATTTAAAGGAGATATTTAATGAATTCTAATGAGATTAAAACCATGAATAAATCTTTTAAAACTTTAATTGAAAAAAGAAAGAAATTATTAAACGATCCTCAAATTAAAAAACTTGAGGAGAAGGTTAGAATCATTAGAAAAAATGGGATTGAAAACAATTCTAAACTTCTAAAGGAAGCTAAAGAATCTTTAAAAAGAAATGATATAGATTTTTTCTTCGCTGAAAATGATGAACAAGCAAGAAATATTGTTTATAATATTATTAAACAAGAAGGAGAATGTATTGTAGGAAAATCTAAATCTAACACTCTTAGAGAAATAGCTATTTCTGATTTTCTTAAGTTAAAAGGTATTGAGATTGTTGAAACTGATCTTGGAGATCGTATACTTCAGCTTAAAGAAACCGATAATAAACCAACTCATCCTACTGGTCCTGCTTCACATTTAAATGTGGAAGATATAACAAACATTGTTAATTTAAGCATGAATATTAATATTAAACCAGATCCTTATGAGATCATGAAAGTTGTTAGAGAAGATGTTAAGAAGAAAATATCTAATTCTAATGTTGGTTTAAGTGGTGCTAATGCAATAGCAAGTCAAGATGGTTCTATTGTTTTCATTCATAATGAGGGTAATATTTCCTTAATTTCTTTAATGAAAACCCATATAATTGTTGTTGGTGTTGATAAACTTGTTGAAACTGTTGAGGATGCTATTTCAATAGCTAAGTTAGAGACGATTTATGCAACAGGATCAAAGATAACTTCTTATATTAATATAATATCTGGTCCTTCTAAAACAGCAGATATTGAGAAAAAACTTTTAAAAAATATGTATGGTGCCGAGAAAGTTGTTGTTATATTTTTAGACAATGGAAGATTCGAGGTGATGAAAAATATTAAAGAATCATTATTTTGTATTGGTTGTGGTAGTTGTCTCGTAACATGCCCAGTTTATAAGGTCATTGCCAATGAATTTGGTTTTAATAATTATTTAGGTGGTCGAGGCATTGCTATAAGTAAATTTATTGGGAATATGAATGATAGTTTTGATTCTGGTCTCTATAAATGCACTACTTGTGGATTATGCACCTTAAATTGCCCAGTCCTCATTCCAACCAATGAAATTCTTGAAGAAATTCGTAAATGTCATGAAAAGGAATGTTTTCCAAAAATTCATGAAGAAATTAAAGATAAAATTAGAAAAAATGGTTCACCCTATTAGATCACTTATTTTTTTTCCATTTTCTAAATTCTCTTATAAGCATTTCCTGCTTATTTGGGCAGTAATTTTCGAATTCTTCTATTGTAGTATTTAAGACTTTACACAATTCTCTTATTTTTATTTTCATGCTCTCCCTTGATTATTAATTATTTAAGCTATTTTTCATCAAAAACTTTATTTAGTATGCTCACTGCTTTAATAAATGGTGGCATACCAGATGTTAATAAAACAACACGAAGAACATCCATAATTTCATCTTTAATAGCATTAAATTCAGAAACAGCACTTAAAATCTGTTTTTTGGTAGCTCTTTCATCAGAATTTGATGCTGCAATAGCTATAGCTATTAACTTCTGAGTTTTATAATTTAAAACTTTCCCTGTAAAAACAACTTCATTTAAATCTGCAACTGCTTCATAAATATCTGGATATTCATCTTTAATTGATGCCATTCCTTTTCCATAAAATATTTTTCCTTTCATAAAAAATCACCAACCTACATTTCTATTAGTTATACTATTAATTTAACAACTCATATTTAAAATAATTTTCTTATTTATTTATAGTAGTTTTGATAAAGTTCTTAATAAATAACTTTTTTTTTAAAAATGATTATTATTAAAAAATATTAATTTATAATTGTTTATATTAATCAAATTGTATTTATATTATTTAAAATTTAAATTATGGATTTTTATAAATTGATATTTAAAATTAAATAATTTAATAAAAAAATTTATTATTCAAAATTTAAGAACTTTTCCATAAGGACTATATATAACAGATAATAATTTCAAAAGTCTCTTTTGTTTT
>JAITPS010000012.1 GCA_031289325.1 Candidatus Methanovirga meridionalis | reverse complement strand
TATAAATGTATTTTAAATAATATAAATGTATTTTAAATGATATAAATGTATTTTAAATGATATAAATGTATTTTAAATAATATAAATGTATTTTAAATGATATAAATGTATTTTAAATAATATAAATGTATTTTGATTAATATAACTAATTTTAAATTAATATTTTTTAAAAATAATTATTATTTAAAAAAGTTATTTATTAAGAACTTTATCAAAGCTACTATAATATTAATAAATAAGGGAAATTAATTATAGTGATTATAATGTCTTTTATTAAAAAAATTTTTGGATCTAAACCAATTATTGCAGAAAGTAAATATAAGAAAATTTCTGATGTCTTAACTTCTGGATTTGCATCTAAAACTGTAGGTGCAGGATATGCAATGAAACCTGATGTTTATTATATTTCTGCATCAGTTGAGCTTGGGAATACAACTACAAAGTGTGTTATTACTGCAACTAACTTAAATACAAGTTATAGCTATATAATTAATAAAACAGTTAAAATGACCAGGGATATACGGCTTCCTAAAGAAGGAGAAGAGGTTTTTGGCAAAACTGTTTGGGGTATTGAATTAACAAGAGAATCAGTTGCTGAAATGGTTAAAAATACAATTAATGAGTGTTTGAAAAATGCTAATATTGATGTAAATGAGAATTTGGATTTCGTTGTTAGGTCAACTGGTGTAACAGCTGGTTTTAGAACTACAGAAGAAGTAGGCAAATTAATAATTGCTTTGGCTAATGGTTGTTTAGATTCAGGTATTCCTCCAAGTAAAATGACTCCAGCAATGTCTACAAGTTCATTACCTGAGAGAATTAGGGACTATTCTTTATTGGATATAGTAATGTTTGATGGTGCTGTTGTTAGTGTTTTACCACCTAAAGGAAAAGAGGTTGTTGCCAATGAGATGGAAGGAGAACTTGTTACTGCAGGTATAAAACTTGGTGCAAAATGGACTAAGGTAGATTATAGAAATCCATGTGTTTCTATTGATTTTGGTTCAACTTTAGCTGGGAGAGTGGTAAATAATGTTGAACCTTATGCTAATACAGTTGGAAATTTTTTAGGTTTAGCTGGGGTGATAGCTGATTCACTTGTTAAAGGTTCAGGTCAAGTTGATAAAAATGGAGGAGCAGCAATAGATTTATATTCAAAGAATATGCTAAAAAAAGCTAATTGGAAAAAAGCTAAATCAAATGCAGATAGAGTTCATAAGTTGATTGATATTAGAAAAGTCCCAATGGATGTTGATAGATTTGGAACCGTCCCTTTAGATCCTGTTGCAGCTGAAACTGCAGGAACAACATTAATTGGATGTGATGTTGGGTTTAATGGGGATAAACTTCAAGATGTCATGGATTTAGGTGAAGAACTTCATGAAGAATCAGGTTTACCTACTTTATTTGCTACAATGGATCATGTAACAGCTTTAATTGTAAAAAGAGTTCTTGATGTCGCATTTAAAGAAAATATAGTGTCTGAAGGGTCTGTACTTGGAATTACAGGAAGAGCTGGTATCACAGGCAAAAAACCAGAATTAATTCTTGATATTGTTAATGACAAATTTAAAGATACTGTATTCGTATCCGATGGCTTAGCTTTAGGAACATCTATAATGGCGAGGTGTATGAATTCAATTGGAACTCCTAAAGCACCAATTGGTGGTAGTCAAGGAAAACGTTGTATATTGACTGAAAGAGTTAATTTACAGAAAAAATAGTGTATTTTATTTTAAAGTATTATAGCTATTAAATCTAATAGCTATTTTCATTCACTTTTTTAATCATGCTTTGAAGGTTTAAAAACATGATAATAGCTATTATAATGGCAGGGGGTAAAGGAAAAAGATTAAAAGTTAATATTGAAAAACCTCTTCTAAAATTTCAGAATAAAACTTTAATTGATCATGTTATTCAAACTCTTTTCAATTCTAAATATATTGATGAAATACTTGTTGCAATTAGTCCAAATACTTCTAAAACAAAAAAATATTTATTAAATAAATATAACACGGATTTTAATTATAATTTTCACAAGGAAGGGTTTAATAGATTCAATGAAATTAAAGAATTCAATGAAACTAATCACGAGAGTAGAAGTGATAGTGAAAAGGTTAAAAAACTTTTTTTACATATATTTAATACCTTTGGTTTAGGATATGTTGAAGATTTATCGTATATATTAAGAACATTAGAAAAATTTTCTAATAAAGATGTTTTAGTATTTATAAATTCTGATTTACCTTTAATTTCATCTGATATTATTGATTATACTATTGAAAATTATTTAAATAATGATAAAGAAGCTTTATCTTTAATGGTGCCACTTCATATTTTTGAACAATATAATATTGAACCTTCTTTTGTTATTGATAGTTTAGTACCTTCAGGATTTAATATTTTAGTCAGTAAAGATGTAGTTCAAGATGAAGAAATATTAATTCTCTCTAAATTAGAGTTAGCTTTCAATATTAACACATTCGATGATTTAATTTTTCTAAATAAATATGTGAAACAATTAAAACATTATGAGAGTTTACCAAATTGAACTGATACAGTTATTATGAAAAAGTTCTTAAATTTTTAAAGTGATAAATTTTTTTATTAAATTAGTTAATTTTAAACATCTATTTATAGAAATCCATAATTTTAAATTTTAAATATAGTGCATGAAATAATGTTTTTAAGTACAGAAAAACTTCGTTTTTCTAATTGAAATAAAAAATTTCAATAAGAAAATCTTTCAGATTTGTTATCGAAGATAACTTAAATATCTAAGATTTTCTGTTTTCTAACTGAATAAGTTCAATAATGAAGTTTTTAAAAATGAAATTTAATTATAGTGTATGAAATAATGTTTTTAAGTACAGAAAATCAAAGATTTTCTAATTGAACAAGTTCAATAATGAGATTTTTTAAATTACACCATAAGTATTAAATTTTTAATTAAAAAAATTATAATTATTATTTTTAAAAATAAAGAAGTAAAAATTATTATTTAAAAAATTAATTTAATATTAATTGAAATTTTTAAAAACTGAGAATTCATTCTCCTAAGTTGAAAATAAATTTTCAACAATAAGATATTTAAAATTAAATGATTAATTATAAATTTAACTTTGTTATCATGGAAAATTTACTCATGCAATAGTAACATTTATATATGATAAATATAACAATAGTTATATAACATTATTATTATAACAATAGTTATATAACTATAATTATAAGAAAATGGGAATAATTATCAATGGAGTAATCAGCATGTAAATGATTAAAAAGTCTGTATGGAGTATAATATTATGATGTAAAATAGTTTTTGAATTCAAATATATATCAATAATTATTTGCAGAAACTATCTTGTAAATTATAGTGGATTCGATAAAGTTCTTAATAAATAACTTTTTTAAAAATAAATATTATTAAAATATGTTTATTTAAAATTAGTTATATTAATTAAAATAAAGTTATATTATTTAAAATTTAAAGTTATGGATTTTTATAAATAGATATTTAAAATTAAATAATTTAATAAAAATTTATCATTTCAAAATTTAAGAGCTTTTTCATAAGGACTATAATTAAAAATAGATTTCATTATTGATTGAAAAATATTAAATTTGATTTAAAATGAATTTAGTATTCAAATCATAGAAATTTTTAAATTATAATGGTTTTGATAAAGTTCTTAATAAATAACTTTTTTAAAAATAAATATTATTAAAATATATTTATTTAAAATTAGTTATATTAATTAAAATATATTAATATTATTTAAAATTTAAAATTAAATAATTTAATAAAAAAATTTATTGTTTAAAATTTAAGAGCTTTTTCATAATGAGTAGATAATAACATTTAAATTTTAATAAATTAACTAAAGGTGTATTTGATGGCTTTCAAAGTTAAAATTGGATCTGAAGTAGAAGATAGACAATTAAATAAGGACAATGCAACTATAAAAGATTTATTAGATGAATTAAATATCTCATCAGAATCAGTTGTTTCTAAAAAGAATGGAGATATAGTTGTTGAAGACGAGTTGATTAATGATGGAGATGAAATCCAGTTGATTAGGATTATATATGGAGGATGATTAAAATATTTGTAACGAATTCTATCAATCATTTATAATTAATGCAATTTATCTTATTTAAGATTTTAATATTCTTTTATTATTAAAATTATTATTTGAAATAGAGATGGTGTTAATTTATAAAAATCAAAATCATAAATAAATTATATGAGTAATATATTGCATGAAATAATGCTTGTAAGTAAAGAAAATCTTTCAGATTTTCTAATTGAAATAAAAAATTTCAATAAAGAAAAGCTTTGCTTTTCTAAGTTTAAAAATATAAAATTTTTAAACTAAAGAAAATCTTTCAGATTTTCTAATTGAAATAAAAAATGTCAATAAAGAAAAGCTTCGTTTTTCTAATTGAACAAGTTCAATAATGAAATTTTTTAAATTAGATTTATATCTGTTGAATTTTTAATTAAAAAAATTATTATTCATATTTTTAAAAATAAATAAATTAAAATTATTATTTAAAAAATTTATTTTATATTAATTTGGAATTTTTAAAAACAGAGAATAAATTCTCCTAAGTTGAAAATAAATTTTCAACAATAAGATATTTAAAATAAAATGATTAATTACAAGCATTTTTTTCACTAATATAAATAAGAAAATTAATAGTTTATTTTTCTGTTAAGCTATAAATTTTAAAATAAATTTAAGATATATAAAAAAATTTAAATGAAGTAACTGATTAAAAAAGTAAGTGATATAATGCCTACAAGATTTATTGGACAAGGATACTGGGAAATAATTAGTAGACAAATGAGTATAGTAACAAAAAGTCAGCAAGAAAAATTTAAAAATGCTGAGATAACTGTAATTGGTACAGGTGGTATTGGTGGAGCTACACTTGAAATGTTAGCTCGACAAGGAGTTGGTAAACTTAATTTTGTTGATAAAGATGTTTTTGATTTATCAAATCTTAATAGACAAGTAATGAGTAATTTAGATGCTTTAGGTAGAGATAAAACATTAGTCACAAAAGAAGAATTAAGGAAAATAAATCCTTATGTTGAAACTAATAGAATAAACCAAGAAATAAATGAAGATAATGTTGAAGAGATTATTAAGGGTTCAGATATTTTAATTGATGCAGTAGATAATTTAATTACCAGAGTTATTTTAACAAGAGCCGCTAATAAACTTAATATACCATATATTCATGGAGCTATTCATGGGACAGCTGGACAAATTACTACATTCACCAATGACACACCTACCTATGAAGAATTATTTAAATTTCCATCAATAGGTAAAAAATTAGATAATAATGTAAGAGAAGATATTCAAAAAATGACACGAGGAGTTCCACCAGTTATTGGTCCTGTACCTAATATAATTGGATGTTTAGAAGCATTTGAATCATTTAAATTAATTACTGGAGTTGGAAAAGTAACTTATGCTCCTGAACTTCTAAGCTTTGATCTTTTAGATTTAAAATCCTTTGAAGTCTTGGAAATCTAATGTTTTAATAGATAAAAATAATTTTGCATCAATGAATCGATAATGATTCAATTTGATAAATTGTTTAGGTATGTGAATGGTTGTGTAAAAAGAGCATGGTTTTCAAAAAGATCTGAGAATGGTTTTCAGATAGAAAATATTTAATCACTTTTACAGAATCATAAAATCTGGTTTAAGTTTATTCATTGATTATTTTTTCTATATTTTTGTAAATCTCTTTTACATTAAGATTAGGAATTTTTTTAGAAGAAAATTCATCTTTGATATTCTTTGATGCATTTTCTAATTCTTTAGATGTGATACCATATCTTACTGAAGCTATAGCTTCCATATATGCTGATAATTTATCAGCCACTTCAATTAATTCACCATCTATTGGAGAATATTTGTCTTGATTAAAATCTCCAATGGATACAACCTTTTTAATTTTTCCTTTTTCAATGATTTTATTATCAAATTCATCTTCTGTTAAATATTTTAATTCACTTCCCCAACTTTCTGGAATGAGAGGTAGGATTTCATTTTCCATTTGATAAGTTTCATATTCTTTAATTAGATCATCTAAACCTTCAACAGATCTTTTAATTGGAGAAACTATATCTTTTGTCAATACTTCTGGAAGGTCATGGAAAAGACCTCCAAAGAAATTATTGTATATTCTTTTATTGCATGGATGTTTAATTGAACTTATAGTAAATAAATAGCTCATTGCTGCAACCATTAGCATGTGACCTAAAACTGATGTTTCTGGAACTCGAGGTATGTAAGCCCATCGTTTCTGAAATCTTAACTGTCCACACAAATCTATAAAACCATTAAGTTTTTTATCCCAGAAAATTCTTTGAACACCTTTTAAGTCATAATAGTCTTCAATTCTCTTTTCAATATCTTTTTTTGTTTTATCTATTCCATATATAAATGGACCTGAATTGTAAATTATTTTAAATTCCCAATTTGTAGCTATATAATGGGATGCTTTAAGAATTTTATCTTCAATTGAGTCTTTATCAGAATTAAGATATTTCACGAATTTATTTGCAAAATCAGGGTTAAAATCATTTAATTTTGGTTCAATTATTGATAAAACATATTGATTTAATTCATTTTCTTTTTTATCCATCATTTCATGAAAAATTGGTGGTTTTAAATCTGTTAAAACAATCCTATAAAAGAAGTCAAATAAAAATTTGTTTATTAATTCAATCCAATTAATTTCATTATTTTCAGATTCTTCTACTTTAGATATTATGTATGCTACTGTTATTTTATGTGCTTGTTTATCAAGTTCAACAAGATTAACAGGACGAATATGGTCATTCCACCGTTGCATATTTGCAGATTTAAAAAATAATTCTATTATTCTTTCCATTTCAATACCTTATTTAATTTAATCATAAAAGATAGCTTTATTTATATTTCTATCTTTTTTATATAGTAGTTTTGATAAAGTTCTTATTAAATAATTTTTTTAAAATTAAATATTATTAAAAAATATTAATTTAAAATTAGTTATATTATTTAAAATATATTTATAGTAATTAAAATTTAAAATCATGGATTTTTATAAGTTAATATTCAAAATTAAATAATTTAATAAAAAAATTCATCATTCAAAATGTAAGAACTTTTCCAAAATGACTTTAATTTCAATTTTTTATTATTATTTATTATTTATTATTTATTATTTATTATTTATTATTTATTATTTATTATTTATTATTTATTATTTATTATTTATTATTTATTATTTATTATTTATAAACGAAATAATTTTTTAAACTCCACAATTTTTGACATATTATATTATCCAACAATACTAACTTAAGAATTTTGATTAAAATTTCTGCTAAAATCTTTTTATATAAAATCCATTTTTAATTTCAATCCATTTTTAAAAAAATAATTTTCTTAAGTTGACAACTATTTATATTATCAATTTATATTATCAATAATATTTAAATACTATAATATAAAGAAATTAATATTTCTAATAATATAGATTATATAATCAATTGATGTTAGATTTTATATATGGTGTTCTGCAAAATTATTTCCTTATTTATATATTAATTTTACAAAATCTAATTAAATATTTGCAATCAAAAATGATTTGTGTTTCTTTAAATTAAATCTAAAAGACGGATATTAATATTTGAAAAAATAATTTGCAAAAATTTTTTGAATAATGAAATACATTAAATAATGAAATACATTAATTATACAGAACACTATAATATTTAGAATTTATATACTATTTAGATTTATTAATAATTGTTATAATTTTATATTTAATTAATTATGTATCAATTATATTACTATTTATACCAATAAGAATAATTTTAATAAGAATAATTTTAATAAGAATAATTTTAATAAGAATAATTTTAATAAGAATAATTTTAATAAGAATAATTTTAATAAGAATAATTTTAATAAGA
>JAITPS010000178.1 GCA_031289325.1 Candidatus Methanovirga meridionalis | reverse complement strand
ATAATTTAATAAAAAAAATAATTTAATAAAAAAAATAATTTAATAAAAAAAATAATTTAATAAAAAAAATAATTTAATAAAAAAAATAATTTAATAAAAAAAATAATTTAATAAAAAAGTTTATACTTCAAAATTTAAAAACCTTACCATAAGATTATAAACTTTACCAAAAGACTATAATATTTATTTTAAAAAAAATTAGTTTATATGCTAATATTAAACATGCCCATGGATAATAATTTAATTTTATAAGTTTGGTTAAGGTTTCAAGCTCTATTAATATTATTTTATTTTTTTTGACCAGATACAATACAATTAGTGAAAATTTTAAAACAAAAAAAAATGAGTATAAATGATGAATAATGTATAAAACAGTCGATATTTGTGCAGGTATTGGTGGTATAAGACGAGGATTTGAGCTTACTGGGAAAACCATTAATGTTTTATCTGCTGAAAATGATAAGTATGCTTGTAAAACATATCAACATTTATATGATGAAAATCCAATGAATGATATTACTACGAATGCTTTTAAAAAATTAATAAAAAACATAGATTATGATATTTTATTAGCTGGTTTTCCTTGTCAAGCTTTTAGTGCTGTTGGTAGGAAAGAAGGCTTTGAAGATAAATTAAAAGGAACTATATTTTTTCACATTGCTGAAATCATGAAGTCTACAAGACCAAAATCTTTTTTATTGGAAAATGTTGAAGGTTTAATAAATCACGAAAAAGGAGAAACATTTAAAATAATTTTAGATACATTAATAAACAAGTTAAATTATCACCTCATAGGAATAGAAAAACAAAAGGACTTGTATGGCAACGAAAATACTAATTCTTTTATATTTAATAGAAAAGACATTGTCTTGAATGCTCAAAATTTCGGATTGCCTCAAAATAGACCTCGTGTTTATATTGTAGGATTTGATAAAGAAAGATATAACTCAAAGTTAAATAAAATCGATTTTAAAAAACTTCCTCAAAAAAGAAAAAAACCGCCAATTTATAACAGTTTAAAGGAAGTTTTAGAGTTAAAAGCCGATTTAAAATATTACTTATCTGAAGGATATCTTGAAACACTAAAAAAACATAAAGCTTCTCAAATGTCTAAAGGTAATGGATTTGGTTATATAATAGTTAATAAACCTGAAATAAAAGAACCAATTTCTAATACACTATTAGCAACTGGAGGATCTGGAAAAGAAAGAAATTTAATTCACGATCCTCAAGAAGATATTGCGGGTACTTTTGTAAAAAGCAAAAAAACACCAATTAATAGTGAAGGAATAAGATTAATGAAACCTAATGAATGGGGTAAACTTCAAGGATTCGTAGGTTATGCTTTTATGAACAATGACACAGATAAATTTTCTTTTCCTAAAAACATAAGCAATACACAGAAATATAAACAATTTGGAAATTCTGTGGCTATTCCTGTAATAGAAGAAATAGCAAATAAAATCATTGACACATTAGAGCAATTGGATGATAGCAATGAAGACTAACACTTGGAAGTATAATAAAAAAGAGTGGAGTGAAGTAGGGAGTTAATAATGAAAATTGCAACAACAATCAAAATTTCAGATGGAGAAAGAGTCTTAGAAGCAATAACAAAGAAAATATTTTCTATTGATTTAAATATTACATATATCCATTTTTACCTTGAAAAAAATAATTTAGGAACTATAAGTTTGGAATTAGAAAATGTGAAAGATATTGATCATTTAGTTAAAACCTTAGAATCCTTAAAATCTGTCAAATCAATTGAAATTCATGATTCATTGATAGATATTTATGGGAAAAGAATTATTATTATCGGTGGAGGAGTTCAAGTTTCACAAGTAGCTACTGGAGCTATTACAGAAGCAGATAGACACAATCTTAGAGGAGAGAGAATAAGTGTAGATACTATTCCTCTTATTGGTGAGAAAGAAATTGCTGATGCTATTAATGCAATTACAAGGCTTCCAAGAGTTAATGCACTTGTTCTTGCTGGTTCTTTAATGGGTGGAGAAATAAGCAAAGCTGTAAGAAAAATTAAAAAAGAACAGAATATTGTTGTTATTAGTTTAAACATGGTTGGAAGTGCAACAAAAGAAGCAGATATTATAATAACTGATCCAACACAAGCAGGTGTCATGGCTGTAATGTTAATAGCTAATACAGCAGAATTAGATATTAATAAAATAAAAAATAAAAAATTTTAATGATGTCATCAAATTTTAGCCTATTTTCTTAATTTACAAAAAAGAAGATAGGAATTAAAAAAAAAAGATAGGAATTAAAAATTTTAACTCATATTTATTGCTCTGATTAATCTTGATGCTTGATTTCTAAGTTCGGTATCTTTAATAGTTTTACTGCTTTGTATTTTAAGAGCAATTTCAAGTGCTCTTGTAACATCTTTAGGTTTTAAATTCTCAGCCATTTCAAGATAAGTCTGAACTTCTTCATCACTAATACCTAAATCTTCTTTATGTTCTTTAGAATTTTCAAAAACAACTTTACAACCTTGTATTAAATCATTGTCTAAATTAAAATTTCCAACTTCACATTTTTTTATTAAATCTTTATCTTCCATGATAATTACCTCGCATAATTTTTATAAATTATTTAATTTTAAATATTTTTTTTATTTAATTTTAAATATTTTTTAATATTTATTATTTGAATATAATCTAATTTTATATGAACTAAAATTTTTTAATAAACCATTATATTTTATATTTCAAAATTTTAACATTCTTTTATAATAAAAATTTATTCTTTTATAATAAAAATTATCAAATTTTTCATCTTAAACCATATTAATTCCTTAATTCTATTCCTTAATTCTTTATTTAAAAAAATAACTATTTAAAAAAATCATTTCATAGATTTGTTAATTCTTTTTTAGCAAGTATTACATTGCTTTAACATTAAATATATAAAAAAGATCGAAAAGGATTTTATAATCCAAATGATTTCTTTAAAAGGTTGGTGTTAACATAGCCTGATTTAAATAATTCACCAGTTCTTAAATCATTAATAACAACTTCAGCAGGTGCAAACATTCCCTTGTCAATTTTATAAAAATCGAAGTTCGCTTCTTTGAAAACATCGAAGAAAGGTTTTCCATAACCATCAGCAGCGGATGAAGGTAATTTTTCAGTTAATTCTTTAATATTATCTCCCTCTTCAGATTCAAGATAATAGTATGTTCTTCCTCCAAAAAGGACAGCATCATTAGTTTTTCCCATAGCTTTTAAAGGATCTGGGTCAATAGGTGCTATTGGAGCTGATCCAGCCGCGAACTTAACTTTTTTCACATCAAAGTGAAGTGCTTCTAACATTTTATATGTTCCATTTTCAACAACTCTTCCAGCTATTTGAATAGAACCAACCAATGAAGAAGTTGGAGCTACAAGAAGATAAACATTTTCTGATTTAACATTAGATTCTTTAGCTATTTGTTCAGCGACATCTTCATTAGGTAATTTATCAGCTTCTAAAGTTAAAATAGCTATATCTGCATCATCTTCATATTCTATTTCATCATACGTTTCTGAAGGTTTTTTTGCTAATGCTCTTGCAGGACCAGAACCTAAAGCAAAAAAATCTCCAACACTAACAGACCAACCAGCTTTTTGAGCTCCTAAAGTGGAAATAGCTGGAAAATCAGTTTGAATACTAACAATTGGTAAAGATAAATTATCTGATAGATCTCCTGGAATTAAAACTTCTACTTGAGCTAAACCTCCAAGACAAACTGCTGTATAAAGTTCACCAGCAGCAAAACTACCTGAAACATTCACACCACAATCTATAATAGTTGTTCCATTATTTAATTTTGAAACATCCACATTAAGTTCTTCTGCATCATCAATTAAAATATCAACAAATTTTTTAGCTTCTATATTCACACTAACCATATTTTTTACCTCAATTAAATTTATTCTTATGAAAACACTTATATTCAATAGCTTTTTTTATGTTTTTTATGAATATTTATTTTATGAATCTATTATTAATAACATTATAAAGTTTTGATTTTTATATATTTAAAGATTTATTTTATAAATTTTTTAAAAATATTTTTTATATTCATAAATTCATTACTTAAAAACATTTTTATCGCAATGTAAGAATGAAAAGCCATTCCAAGATAATGAAAATCCTTTAGTTTTATTAGATAAAGCTTTAGCTAATTTATTTGTTAAATCATATTCATTATAATTTGGATCTAATCTAATTTTTAATTTATTATCCTCATAAAAGAAAGATTTGACCTCAAGACCATCTAAAGAAGAACTTAAATTATTTAAATTCAAATTATCTAAATTAGGTTCTATTAAATCAACTTCATAATATTCTTGGTTTGCACATGCAAAGGATAATGTTAATCTTAATAATATTATTGAAATTAAAATTAAATGTGGAACAGATCTTTTGAAAATAGTTTTAAACTTGGATTTTTTTTTCTTTAATTTATACTCCTTACTTCTTTCAATAAAACAATTTAACATTTTCTTATTTTTAAACAATCTTAGAAAAATATAATCAAAATGCATTTCATCAAAGAATACTATTAAAATACCATAAATTCCAATTATAGTGGGTGTTGCAAACAAATTTCCATCTAAAATTCCAATCAAAGTGCAGGTTAATGAAAATATTAATAAAATTTTTGATGGAACCAATCTATCTTTTAAAGATAAAAAAGATGTTAGAAATAACACTGGCAAAATAATTATAATTACTCTTGATATCCAAGGAACATAATATGTGAGTGAGCTTCCAGTGTGAATTCCAGAAGGGATGTTGGTCATTATTGAACTTATAACATCTCCAACAATAGATTTAAAAATATGACTATGGAGTAAACTCGTTGTAGCATAATTAGGTTCAGGTATAATGAATATTGTGAAAATATCTAATCCTAAGTTCAATCGTAAAATTACCTCAAGAGATAAAGGTAGAATTATAGATAATGTAGTGACAAAAATAGCTATTTTAAGATAATAATTTCCAGATTTAGGAAAATTCTTTATTTTTTTTGAAAAAAGACCACGTAAAATAAGAAATAATGCAATTAATCCAAAAAAGATAATATCTTTACCTTTTGAAGAACCCATTAATATATACCAAGTAAAAGGTCGAATATATTGATCTAAAGAATCAGTGAAAAACAAACAAAATGCAACAACAGTAAATATTAATCCAAATAATAGGTATTTATTTATATTCATATTCATCCTCTATAATTACACTGATCATTACTAAAATTACACTGGTTTATATATGATGATAGTTTTTTATGATGATAGTTTTTGAAAAGTTTTAAAAATTTCTTAATTTAGAATATCAATAAATATTTTGATGTAAATTATATTGTTTTACATTATTGTTTTACATAATTAATATATTATATTCCTTATGGAAAAATAGTTCTTATGAAAAAGTTCTTAAATTTTAAAATGATAAGTTTTTTTATTAAATTATTTAATTTTAAATATTAATTTATAAAAACCCATAAATTTAAATTTCAAATAATATAAATAAATTTTAATTAATATAAATAAATTTCAAATAATATAAATAAATTTTAATAAATTTTAATAAATTTTAATAAATTTTAATAAATATAAATAAATTTTAATAAATATAAATAAATTTTAATAAATTTTAATAAAT
>JAITPS010000101.1 GCA_031289325.1 Candidatus Methanovirga meridionalis | reverse complement strand
ATTAAAAATGAAGATCTTAAAGAAAAGGCAAAGGAAATGGATTATTTAAATTTAAGAATTGAAGATAGAACTAAAAACAGATGAAATAGAGACATTAATAACTAATATATTCACAAGATATTAGTATCACCTTCAGAATTAAAAGAATTATATGGGCTGATGGCAAATAGAGAAAGGATATGATGTTTTAAAAAATAAGATACATATAGAAAATTTCTGGATCAAAAAACGATTAATAATAGAACAAGACTTTTACTCACAAATACTCATGTATAAACATGATAATAAGCATTGAAAAAGATTGTAATCGAGAAATAAGGAAGTTAAATAAATATAAAGATTGTGAACATGAATATAAAATAAATATGAACTTATTAGCAGGTAAATTGAAAATTAACTTGTTTAAAATAATATTCAGAGAAAAAAGAAGAAAGAAAGAGAATATGGAAAGAAGTGTGTAATACAGTGACAAGATACTTAATAAAAGTTAAAAAGAAGACAAAAGAGGAGCGAAAAAATAATACAACAAAGAAAAAATACCAATATAATAATAGAAAGAATTTTTAAACGAAAATAACTAAAAATTAGACAAAAAATCCTTAACTTGAGAGAGTTGCTCTAAAATTAATAAAGTATTTATATAATAAAGTATTTATATGATTAAAATAGTAAAATATTTAAAAATATTTTAGTATGACTTTTTATATTATATGGTAATTTAGAATAGTTTTTAATCATTATTAATAAATAATTCTCATCAGTAAAAATTTAGATGGTATCTCTACAAATTAAAAAATCCATCTAAAATTTAAAGAATGTCTGTGATGATGAGAATTACCATGATGCTCATCCATGAATGGGAAATCTTTATTATCAATATTTTCATCGTGCATTATTTTCATTGAACTAATAGCTATTTCTTTTAGAAGATCCCTAATTATTTCTTTATCATCTTCTTTAAAATTTTTATAAATAGATTTCTCCCAATCATCATCTATTTTTTCAATTTTTTTAGCTATTTCTTTCCCTTTATCAGTTAAAACCACCCCATATTTTCTTCTATTGTTTGGATCAACTGTTCGTTGGATAATATTTTCATCATCTAATTTACGCAGTGATTTAGCAGTGGTTCCCCTACTTAACAATAGATGATGAGCTATTTCTTCTTGAGAAGAATTTTCATTGGTTTTCAAAAGTAAAATAAATCTAATCTGTCCATGAGTAATATTTAAATCTTGAATTCTATGTATTAAATAGTTGTTGTATCCTTTATAAATAAATGATATTAATTCAGCCATTACAGAATCATCAAGACTCCAATTTTTAAATTCTCTAATAAAATCCATTGAAATTCACCTAAAATCCTTAAATATATAATCTAAATTAATTATTTCACTGATTAATTTTATTTATAATAGCTATTATTTCAGCTATTGACATATTTTCAAAATCTAAATTATCTAATTTTTCACTAAAGTTCATTTTTAATAACCTCATTTTTATATTTTTTTGGCATTGTAAATTTAGCATGGATTTTTGCAATTGAAAATTGAGAAAATAGGCTAAAAAATTTGATAACATGTTATAATGGTTTTGATAAAGTTCTTAATAAATAATTTTTTTAAAATTAAATATTATTAAAAAATATTAGTTTAAAATTATTTATATTAATTAAAATATATTTATACCATTTAAAATTATATATTTTTATAAACTAATATTTAAAATTAAATAATTTAATAAAAAAACTTGTCGTTCAAAATTTAAGAACTTTTTCATAGCAACCATATATGATCTAAATTTCTTCTGCCTAAAAACCAAATTCCAGTTTTTAAATTTCCATCCTCTTTTTACAGTGTCATTTTTTAAAATTTTTATTTTTTCTTATAGGCATATATTGTCAGGGGAACGAATATAATCAATAAAACAAAAGATCCTATTAATGATAATAAGAAATCTGATCCAACAGTTCCATTGTTCAACAGAATACGAATAGCACTAATAACATGAGTCAATGGATTGATATTTACAAACCATTGCAACCACCATGGCATAGTTTCGACTGGAACAAATGCATTGGATAGAAAACTCAATGGAAACATTAACATCGCTGAGATTGCAGTGACGGTTGATACAGATTTAACAATCATACCTACCCATGCAAATACCCAACTTAAGCACCATGTAATGAACATTAAATAGAGTATACTGATTACAACTGCAATAATACCAGCATTTGGTTGATATCCGAGCAAAAATCCAATTACAAATACAATAATCCCAGCCACAATATATTTAATAAAGTCGGCAATCAATATACTTGCCAATGGAGCTATGTATGCAATGGGCATTGATCTGAACCGATTAGTTATACCTTTATTCGCATCTTCATGGATTTGTGCACCAGCCGATCCACAACTTGTGATGAATGTCATAATTAAGATACCTGGAATAAGAGTTGGTAAATAATTACTAATGCTTCCAGACACTGCACCTCCAAAGATAAATGCGAACATTATTGTAAATACAATCGGCATCATAGTCATATCAGCAAAAACTTCAGGATTATGGAGCATTTTAAGCACAGCACGATGCGTTAGTGTTAATGTATTTTTAATGGTTGTACCTATTCCAATATAGTTTTTCAATTCTCGCTTATTCGCTGGAATGATATGTTTAGTGGTCATTTTATTTTCCTCCCTGAACATTCTCTTCTTTAATTGACTCAGCAGTTAAAACCATAAAAACATCATCTAATGATGGTTTTTGTATGTGAATGTCAGATAAATGTATATCCGCTTTATTCAATTCATTTAGTACATCAACAAGTTTATCTGGATGAGACATTGGCACTATCACCTTCTGAACTTCCACACTCTGAGCTTCCACATCAAGGATTTTTTCAACAATTTTTATAGATTCATTAACTTTCTCTATGTCACGAACAGTGAACTGAAGTGATTCAGCACCTATAGAATCTTTAAGTTGGTCTGGAGTGCCATCAATTACAACTTGACCATGATTAATCAACATGATTCGATCTGCTAAATAATCAGCCTCATCAAGATATTGAGTAGTTAATAATATAGTTGAACCTTTTTTAACTAATTCTTGAATAGTTTTCCACATTTGTGCCCGAGTACGTGGATCTAAACCAGTGGTTGGTTCATCCAAAAAAATAAGTGGTGGTTCTGAAATCAAACTTACTGCAAGGTCAAGTCGGCGACGCATACCTCCTGAAAATTTCTCAATTGATCGTTTTGCAACATTTTTAAGATCAAACTCTTCCAAAAGTTCATAAGCACGTTTTTTAGCATTAGCATTTGATAACCCAAGTAATTTAGCGAATATCATTAGGTTTTCTAAGGCTGATAGATTTTCGTCAATTGAAGCGAATTGACCAGTAAGCCCAATCAATTGTCTGACAATCTGTGCTTCTTTTTGAGCATCATAACCAAATATTTTGATTGTGCCAGCATTTGGTTGGGATAGTGTAGCTAACATATTGATAATTGTGGTTTTTCCAGCCCCATTAGGACCAACTAAACCATAAATACTTCCTACAGGAACCTTCAAATCAACTCCATTTACAGCCACATAACCCTCAAATTTTTTAATCAAACCATGAGCCTCAATGGCTAAGGTTTCATTTTCCTTGATATTTTCTTCTTTAGTCATAGTAAACTCCTAAAAATCACAGTTATATTAACTTCAGATTTTTTTAATAAGTTAGCATGTATTCTCAAAAATTTTTTAAGAAATAATTTTCTCAATTTATACTAACAATAACTATTTAGTACATAATAGTATATAAATGTTTCACTATGAAACAGTAGTATTATGAAATAATTTTATATTGAAATAATTAACTTATGAAACAATAGATATATTTAAAATTGAGATTGATGATAAGTGTAAATGGAATACTAATACAGAAATACATTAGTGAAGTGAAAAATGAAATTCTTGAATAAATATTTAAAAAAGTATAAATTAATGATTTTAGGAATTGGATTAGTGGCTTTTTTATCTTTTGTTTTTGGGTATTGGCCATTTTATCTACTTATGTTTTTATTTTTATGGGATGTAAAGATTTGAGAATTGCTAATATCATCAAAATTTTCATTATACTATCCTTTTTGAAACATTAACTAAATTTTGATCTTCTCTTTCTTTTATTATTTGTGCATATTTTAATTCTTTTATGGGTAGTTGTTTGGGTAATTTTAAATATTATTTCATGAAAATCTATAATTTTAAATTTTAAATAATATAAATTTATTTTAATTAATATAAATAATTTTAAATTAATATTTCTTAAAAATATTTATTTTTAAAAAAGTTATTTATTAAGAACTTTATCAAA
>JAITPS010000052.1 GCA_031289325.1 Candidatus Methanovirga meridionalis | reverse complement strand
TTCCGATCTAAATAAATATAAATAATTTTAAATAAATATAAATAATTTTAAATAAATATAAATAATTTTAAATAAATATAAATTACTTTAAATAAATATAAATTACTTTAAATAAATATAAATAACTTTAAATAACTTTAAATAATTTTAAATAACTTTAAATAACTTTAAATAAATATAAATAATTTTAAATAAAAATAAATAATTTTAAATAAAAATAAATAATTTTAAATAAAAATAAATTACTTTAAATTAATATTTTCTAATAATATTTATTTTAAAAAATTATTTAATAAGAACTTTATCAAAGCTACTGTATCTTAAAAATTAAATAATATTTTATAGAATAAAAAATAAGTTTTAAAGTTTATACAAAACGATATCTTAAAAAAATATAAAACATTATTTAAAAATAGAATTTAAGGCATGATTTTACTTTTTAAACATGAAAATGTTTTTAAATCAAAAAATAAGGTCAATATGTACACATAATATTTTAAAACAGCTATCTTTTTCTCTTTATATTCATCTTATCCTTTTTGTTCTTTTTTATATTTATACTTTTTTCAGCTTTTTTTCTATTTTAGTTTTACTTAGATATTTTTAATATAATTCGTCCATTACTCAATTAATAGTTCATTATTAATTTAATAATTGTTATGTTCATTATTAAGATTATTTGTATGGAATAAATTAAATATTGTTAATAAATCTATTTTTAAATTAGTTTTTAATTAGTTTTTAAATTAGTTTTTAATTAGTTTTTAATTAATTATAAATTATAGCTATTTTTTATAGATAATTATATATAAAACAAATTAAATAAAAATATTTTTGATTATTAATAAATAATTAGAATTTTTGATTATTAATAAATAATTAGAATAATAATATGTGAGGCGATTTATAATGGCAAATGAAGAAAAAGAAAAAACTGAGGATACATATGATGAAGAAACTACTGGCAATCCTGAACCAAAGAAAAATCAGAGAAATGCTACCGAGGAAGTTAGAAAAAAATTCCCTCAAATAGGTGATATGGATTTCTAATTTTATTAAATAATTTTTTATTACAGTGTATGAAATAATGTTTGTAGGTAATAAGGTTTTTTATATTACATTAAAAACATTAAATTTTTAATTAACAAAATTATAGTTATTATTTTTAAACAGGTGAATAAATTCTCCTAAGTTGAAAATAAATTTTCAACAATAGAAAAATATAAATTATTTTTTAAGAAATTAATTTAATATTAATTTTTTTTATTAAATTATTTAATTTTAAATAATAATTTATAAAAATCTATAATTTTAAATTTTAAATAATATAAACCTAACTTAATTAATATAAATAATTTTAAATAAATATATTTTAATAATATCTATTTTTAAAAAAATTATTTATTAAGAACTTTATCAAAGATTATTATACTATCATTTAAATAAGTGAGGAGATATTTTATGAATAGAAATGTTTTAATCGTTATTTTATTAATTTTAGCAGTGTTTTTATCAATTGGATCTATGTTTGCTCAATCAGACTTTCAAGTTTTTAATGGAGGAGCTAATGGTGGTGTTAATGAAAAATTAATTGGTTCTAATAGTTCTGGTAATGTTACTCTATATGGTCCAATTGAGAATCCTGATTCTAAAATTAAAATTGCCTATATTATTGGTGTTCATCCCCCAGAATTCCGTGTTCATGATGCATTATTAAAAATAATGACGAGTAAAAGTAATTTAAACTACTGTTACTATATTTATAAGATCAATGCCTACGATTATATTGAAGCTAAAGGAAAAAAGACTGAATACGATGGACATAACAATAATGAAAGTAGCTATTATAGGATGGAAGGGCAATTATTTGGGAGAGATTTTGTTGTACCAGATGTAGTTAAAGCTGATTACTCTATGGTGGTTGATGTTCATTCAAACCATCTAAATGATCCTGAAGATTGGAACATTTTTTATAGTGGTGGAGGTTATGATTATGGGAATTTTATTTTTACTCCAAGTAATGAAAATGCAATGGGAAGAAATTATTTAATTTCAAGAGAGATGGTTGAGTATTACCTAAGTAACAATCCTTTACTTAAAGATTATGTTCCAAAATCCCAGACAAGTCCACCTTATGTGACAATTCCAATCATGGCATCAGGTAAAAGAACCTTTTATTATGAAACTTATGTAAGAGATCCTGATATGTATAGCTTATTAGAACACTTTTTAGATAGTGTTGATAATACACCATCACAACAATTTGGAGTTGATGATAATTCTTTGATGAAAAATAATATTTCTAATGATAGAGTGATCACAGCTGGTTTGGAAAAGTGTGGTTAATAATAGAGATATATTATCTTTTAGATCTAATTTATTTTTCTTAAGTCGGCAGTATTTAAGGAATATAAAAAATTTATATGTGAATACAATATAATAACATTATATTAATCATCAAAAGAATTCATGAAAATGATGATTTGAAATGCTTTATTTTTTGATGATCACAAAAAATATTTGAGAAATTTCTAAAAAGCTTAGGTTATTAGAAACCCTCATAATTCAATTAAAAATTAATATTTTTCACAATGCAAATATTTTAGGAGGTTTTTCATGAAAATAACTAATTATATTTTATTATTCTTTTTATTAGTATTTATAGTACCTACAATATATGGTGCTGATATTAATACTCATGCAGAAAAAAAGACAATTCAAATAGCTATTTATAATGGTGCAGGATCAATAGAGAATTGTGTAATCCGTGTAGAATCAACAATTCAAACATATAATGCTAATCATCTGGAAACACAAATCAATGTTAAGAGAGTAGATCATATTAACACGGCAGATGATCTTAGTGGTGTGGATGTTTTATTAATGCCTGGAGGAACTCATGGTTACTTATATTTGGATAATACTGATGGAGATATTGTTAGAGAATTTGTAAGATCTGGGCATGGATATATAGGTATTTGTGCAGGAGCTTATGCTGGAGCAAAAGAAGTGGATGATAATTACAATGGATATGGTGTTGCTCCACATATTAATTGTATTCCTGTATATCATGAAGGTTTAACAAATATAAACATAAGTTCTGAAGGAAGCAATATTTTGGGAATCCCAGCTGGAGAATATACTGTTGATCATGAAAATGGTCCAGCAATGTACAGTAACAGTTACGGTGCAACATCACTTGCTACTTATGATGGAATAGATGAAGTAGGACATTCTGGAAGAATGAGTATTGTTTTAGATACTTATGGTACTGGGAAAACCATATTATTTGGTCCACATCCTGAAGCTGATAATCCAAGATATCCAGATATGCTTGGTAATGCTATTAAATATGTTAGAGGGTCAGAAATAAGTTCATCAATACATAATCCCAAAATTATTAATTCAACATACTTAAATAATGGTGTTAATAATAGTGTTAATAATAGTGTTAAAAATTCTGTTCCTTTACATAAGACCAGCTTTGAATTATCTATTTTGCTATCTGCTTTTTTAGGTATTGGATCTTTAATTGTTTATAGAATAAAAAAATAATTTGCTTTTGTATACTTAAAACAATTTAGATGATTCAACACGAAAAACTGATAAATCTAAATTAGGAATAAATAAGGAGGATTATTATTTTGTTGAGATTAAAAATTAAATATATCTACATTATATTAGTTTTATTTATTTGTTTCTAATAAACTTGCAGAAGAAGGTTTTCAATCTGGAGTGATTCAAAAAACTACAGAATTAGGAAATAATCGTGATACTATGATGACTGTTATCCTTAAATTTTCTTTTCTTTGAAAACACTTATACTAAAATATCCTTTTTGGACTATTTTTTTTATTTTTTTTTGAATGTTTATTTTAATTTTCTAAAAAATCTTTATTTTTGATTAAATAAGACTAAAATATTTAATTTTCAATGAAAATCTATTTAATTTATTTATTTTTCTAAAAATAAACATGAATTTAAAGTTATTTTTATAATCAAATCAAACAATATCAAATTTAAATATCATAATTTATAAATTTTTAAAAAATTATTTAGCAAATTTTATAACTTTTATCTTTGTTTTAAGTTAATCATATTAAAGCATGTTATTTTACATAAATTCATTTTGATTTGCATAAGTTTTTAATAAAGAAGAAGTAATTAATCCTATTTTTTATTTTAGAAACATTTATATAAGATTGTTTTTTAAATTAAAGTGCAAATAAAATTAGATTTTTAAATAAAATTAGATTTTTAAATAAAATTAGATTTTTAAATAAAATTAGATTTTTAAATAAAATTAGATTTTTAAATAAAATTAGATTTTTAAATAAAATT
>JAITPS010000094.1 GCA_031289325.1 Candidatus Methanovirga meridionalis | reverse complement strand
ATTAAAAGTATCTATAATCTATTAAAAGTATCTATAATCTATTAAAAGTATCTATAATCTATTAAAAGTATCTATAATCTATTAAAAGTATCTATAATCTATTAAAAGTATCTATAATTTAATGAATTAATTAATATAGAAATTTTATAATTAAACATCTCTTTCAATAGCTGTTGATCCAGTTTTTGCAATTTTTTTAATGCCAAATCCTTTTAATAAAGATATGAAGCTATCTATTTTAGAAGGGTTGCCTGTTATCTCGACTGTCAAGCTATTTTCACCAACATCAAGAATAATTCCTTTAAAAATGTCTGTAAGTTGGATTATTTCCCCTCTTTTTTGTTCATTTTCTACTTTAACTTTTACTAAACAAAGTTCTCGCCTAATTGTTATTTCAGGATTTAGACTTCTAACCTTTATAACCTCCACCAATTTATTTAATTGTTTTGTAACTTGTTCAAGGATTTTTTTATCGCCATTAACTATGAATACCATTCTTGCTAAGTCCTTTGTTTCTGATTCTCCAACTGTTATACTATCAATGTTAAATCCTCTTCTTGTAAACAAACTTACAGCTTTTTGAAGTACACCTGAACGGTTTTCTACTAAGGTACTAATAATATGACTTTTCATTTGATCATCTCTTTTAAATTCTTTAGTTATTAAATATTGAGTTTCAATTTTTAGTTTATTTATAGTTTCATGCTCATTATCCAAACTTTACAATACATATTCAATTTTAATTAATAAGTTGTATTGTTTAATGCTTTTCAGTTTTATACTCCCCATGAATTTCGCTTAATCTACAACCTGGAGGAACCATAGGTAAAGTTTCTGATTTATCAATAGCTATATTTAATAAAGTCGGTTCTCCAGATTTAATAGCTCTTTTAAGAGCATGTTTGGTTTCTCCAACTTTTTCAACATATTCCCCATTAATTCCAAAACTTTCAGCTAACTTAATAAAATCTGGGTAGTTTCCTAACTTAGAATGTGAATAACGTTTGCCATAAAAAAGTTCTTGCCATTGATAAACCATTCCTAATGTTCTATTTTCAAAAAGACAAATAACTATTGGTAAATCATACTCTTTAATGGTTGCTAAATCTTGACAAACCATTAAAAATCCACCATCTCCAGTAACACTAATAACATCAGATTCAGGTAAAGCTATTTTTGCTCCAATAGCTGCTGGAAAACCAAATCCCATCGTTCCAAGTCCACCAGAACTTATAAATTTTCTTGGTTTATTTGTATTAAAGTAATGAGCCATCCACATTTGGTGCTGACCAACATCAGTAGTTATAATTGTGTCATCATCTAAAACTTCTGATATCTCTTTTATAACCTGTTGAGGTTTTAATGGATAATCATCATAATTTAGTTTAGGATAATAATCCGTTCTCATCTTTATTACTTGTTTAAGCCAATCATCTGAGAATTCAGGTTTATTCTTTTTTATTTCAGATATTAATGATTTTAAAACTTGTTTCCCATCCCCAACAATCGGAATATCTATATTAATATTTTTACCTATTTCTGCAGGGTCAATATCTATATGTATGATTTTAGTGTGGTTAAAATTGTCTAAACTACATGATGTTCTATCTGCAAACCTGCACCCAATCACTATTAAACAATCACATTCTTCTATGGATATATTTGCAGCTTTTCTTCCATGCATTCCAATCATTCCAAGTGCTTTATCATCATTTTCTGGATATGCACCTTTACCCATCATAGTAGTAGTCACTGGAGCATTAATTAAGTTTGAAAATTCTTTTAATTCTTTTGAAGCATCAGCTATTATTAATCCTCCACCAACAAGTAAAACAGGTTTTTTAGAAGTTTTTATTAATTCAGCAGCTTTTCTTATTTGTTTGATGTTTCCTTTTAAGTTAGGATTATATCCTGGAGTTTGAAACAAATCTTTTTCATAATATTTAAGTTCTCCTTCTTGGACATTTTTAGGAACATCAATAACAACAGGCCCTGGTCTTCCAGAAGATGCAATTTCAAAGCTCTTTTTTATAATTGATGGAATTATTTCAGGATTATTTGGTTGATAGTTATGTTTTGTAATTGGCATGGTTATTCCTATCATATCCACTTCTTGAAATGCATCATTTCCAATTAAACTTGTTGCAACCTGACCAGATATTGCAATTATTGGTGATGAATCAATATTAGCAGTAGCTATTCCTGTAATCATATTAGTAGCTCCAGGTCCTGATGTAGTTACACAAACTCCAACTTTCCCTGATGCTCGTGCATAACCATCAGCTGCATGAGTAGCTGATTGTTCATGTCTTACAAGAATATGTTTCAAATCAGATTCATAAATCATATCATAAAATGGAAGAATTTGTCCTCCTGGATATCCAAATATAACATCTGTACCCTCTTCTTTAAGAGCTTTTATTATAGCCTCTCCTCCTCGCATTTAAACACCAACTTTTCACTATCAATATTCTTTCATTAATAACTATTTCATTAATAAGTTTAATTTCAATTTTTTTATTAAATAAAAGTTTATTTTTTCATTATTTATTTTTTCATTATGATATATTTTTAAAGTATTATTATAAAAGTTTCAATTTTTTAAATAAAAACAATTTTTTAAATAAAAACTAATAATTACAAACATATTAGTATTATAAATATTTTTAATTAAATTTAATTAGAAAAAGTTAATACTAATAAAAAACAAAAAAAGGTTTTTGGAAATTATCTGTATTAAGAACTTCACAGAATCCACTATATTTTAAACTATAAATTAAAGGAATAACTATGTTAGATTCAGAACTTAAATCAAAAATTAATCAGTTATGGGCTAAATTTTGGAGTGGTGGAATATCTAATCCATTAACAGCTATTGAACAGATGTCTTACTTAATGTTTATGAAAAGATTGTCTGATGAAGATAATCATGGTAAAACTAACTCTAAATTAACTAAATTAGACTATGTATCCATTTTTAAGGGGTGTCCTCAATGTGATTGGGCTTTGTGGAAAGATAAATCTGCTGATGATATGCTTAAACATGTTCGTGATAATTTATTTCCTTTTTTACGTGATTTAGGGGATGAAAACTCATTTTATAGAAGATATATGAAAGATGCTGTTTTTTCAATTCCAACTGGAACTTTACTTACTGAAGCCGTTAACCTTGTTGAAGATATGCATATAAAAGATCAAAATAGAGATACACAGGGTGATATTTATGAGTATCTTTTATCTGAACTTACAACCGCAGGTAAAAATGGTCAGTTTAGGACACCACGACATATAATTAAAATGATTGTGGAGTTAATAGATCCTAAAATTGGTGAAGTGATTTGTGATCCTGCATGTGGTACAGCTGGTTTTCTTATAAATGCTTATCAACACATTCTTAAATCTAATACTTCAGAAAATTTAATTAAAATTGATAATGAAGGGAAGGAATATAATTTTAAAGGAGATAAAATACAGGATTGGGATTTTCTAAGAAATAAATCATTATATGGTTATGATTTTGATCAAACAATGGTAAGGATTTCTTTAATGAATCTTATAATGCATGGAATTAACAATCCTCAAATCAAGCAGACAAATACTCTTTCCACAATATACAATCAAAAACCTGAATTTGATGTTATTCTTGCAAATCCTCCATTTAAGGGAAGTATAAATAAAGATGAATTGAGTGAAGACTTTACTATATCCACCACTAAAACAGAGATTTTATTTTTGGAATGGATGTACAATTGTTTAAGTGTTGGTGGAAGATGTGGAGTTGTTGTTCCACAAGGTATTTTGTTTGGTAATTCAAGAGCACATAAATCAATTAGAGGGAAACTATTAGAAGATTGCCGTTTAGATGCAGTAATTTCTCTACCTTCTGGTGTTTTTAAACCTTATGCTGGTGTAGCTACAGCTATTTTAATCTTTACAAAAGGTGAAGCAACAGAAAAAGTTTTCTTCTATGATATGGAGGCTGATGGCTTCTCTTTAGATGATAAAAGAACATTTATTGATGGAAAAGGAGATATACCAGACATTATTGAAAAATTCAATAGTAGGGAAGAAATGAAATTAGAAAATAGGAAAGAAAAATGTTTTATTGTTCCTTTTGAAGAGATAAAAGAAAATGATTATGGATTAAGCATTTCAAATTATAAAGAAATTGAATACAATGAGATTGAATATGAATCTCCTGAAGTAATCAAAGGAAAAATTTTAGATTTAGAAGAGAAAATAATTAAAGATTTAAAAGAATTAGATAATTTAATCTATTAAACAAATGTATTTTAACAATATAATGCCAAATTTAAGTATTAAAGATAATAAATATATATTTATGGATTGATTCCATCTGGGGTGATTTTTATCTTTAATTTATCGGTGAATTTTATGTAATTAGTTTATATTGAGTTTGATAAAGTTATTAATAAATAACTTTTTAAAATAGATATTATTAAAAAATATTAATTTAAAACTATTTATATTAATCAAAATACATTAATATTATTTAAAATTATAAATTTTCATGAAATAATATTTAAAATTAAATAATTTAATAAAAAAATTATCATTTCAAAATTTAAGAATTTTTCTATTACGACTATAACTAAATCTATTGAATCTTTAATTTTCTTTATTGAAATTTTTTATTTCATATTACTTTTATAATGCTCTATTGTAAAATATATTATTAAATACAACTTATAAAATTATTGATTATAGAAAAATTTAGATTGTAATATAATCATGGTGAGAATATGGATGAAGTCACATTAAAGAAAAATAGCTTTCAATTAAATGATATTAAAGGTGTAGGGGAAAAATTATCCAATAAAATAATTAAGGATCTTGGTGGAGAGTCAAATTTAGATAAAATTGTTAAAGATTTAGATTTGGATAAACTATCGTCTATTGAAGGAATTAGTCAAAGAAAAGCCATTGAAATAATGAATCAGTTATTAGGAAATCCAGCACAAAAATTTTTAAAAAGTGAAAGAGCATTTCAACTTTATGAAGAAATTATAGAAAAAATTTTAGATTATTCAAATACAAAGTATTCTGAAAATAGAATTCTTTTACTTTCTCCATCAAAAGATAAAAAAACAATTGAAAAAAGATTAAATTTCATAACAAAAGCAAAAGAAATGGTTTCAAAATTACCAATAATAAAACTTAGAGGACTAATGAAAAACCTTCAATTACCAGTTGAAGTTAAACCAAAATATGATCCAAGTAAAGCTATTCTTGTAGAAAGTCATGAAGACTCTGATTATATTCTTGAATTAGGTTTAAATAAATATTATCCTATTTTAGTATTATCAGAAGATGTGGAAGAAGAACTTAAATCATACGAAGTAATTTTTTATGTTTACTCTCAAGCTTACTTGGATGTAAGTGATGGTGATAATCTAATAATGATTAATAAAGACTCACCAATTCATGAAATTGTTCCAGATATTATTTTAGACTATTTTAATATTAATAAAGAATTATTTAAAAAAGTTTTAGAAATTAGGGAAATTTTAAATAAAAATACTCAAATAAATGAAGTTTTAGCTATTTTAAATGAAATAGAGTCATTACAAAAAAAAGATCTTGATTTAGATGAACTTATATCTGAAATTAAAAAAAAGGCTGATGAAGAACTTAAAATAGCTATTAAAAATATTGATATTGATGGAAGTGAAGTTCTTGATCTTCTTAACAATGCAATGCCATCAAAAATTGAGAAAATTTTTGATGAAATTATTAGTAAAGGAAAAAAAACTATAAAAGAATTAAGTGGAATTGATTTTGATCCATTCCTAAAAACCTATCCCTTACAAATTGATGATGAAGAAGTAGAAAGAGTAAAAAGATTGCAATTATCAAAAGTTGAAAATGAATTGTTTGATAAAAAAATTAATGGAGCTAAACAATTATTTAATCTAAAGAATGTGGTTGAAGAAGAGATTAAAGAAATATTAAAGTTTGATTTTGAATTTAGTTTAGGTTGTTTTGCATACGAATATAATTTAAATCCATTTAAAATATCTGATAATTTTAAATTAAAGGAAATCTTACATTTAAATTTGGCTCTTGAAAAAAGTGAGTATATACAGAGAATAAATTATGATTTAAGCTATCCAGAAAGTGTGGTTTTACTTACTGGTGCAAATAGTGGTGGTAAAACCACCTTATTGGAGACAATATCTCAAACTTCAATCATGGCACAAATGGGACTACCCGTATCTGGAAAAGATTGTGAAATTAAATTATTGGATGAAATCTACCACTTTTCTAAAAAGCGTTCACTTGATGCTGGAGCATTTGAATCATTTTTAAATGTTTTTATTCCTATTGTTACAACAGATAATGAAAAATTAGTTCTTTTAGATGAATTAGAAGGAATAACTGAATTAGAAGCAGCTGTTAAAATTATTTCAAGCTTTATAGATATGATTAAAGATTCCAATTCTTATGGTATTATTGTAACTCACATGGCTAAAGAGTTAATGAAGTACACTAATATACGAGTTGATGGTATTGAAGCTAAAGGTTTAGATAGAAATTACAATTTAATCGTTGACAGAACACCTAAAATGAACTTTTTAGCTAAGAGTACACCAGAACTTATATTAAAAAGAATTTATGAAAATTCAGAAGGTAAATTAAAGGAGGTTTATGGTGAAATCTTAAAAAAATTTTAAAAAAACATGCTATCTAATACTTTAATATAATTAAAGAAATCATACATAAAAAACATACCTTAAGATGAATACATGAATAACCAAACTAACAATTTAATTTGTGATGTTTTAAGAAATTTAGCAACATTTATATATTGAATCAATTTATATATTGAATCAAATAAATTTCATATATGCAAAAAAGGATTATGTACTTTGGGAGATCTTAAATATGGATGATGATTTAAAAAAATATTTATTGAAAAAGGGAATACTTTTATTAATGATTTTTATGCTGATTATTTAGTTAATTTTGTAAAGTTCTTAATAAATAAATTCTTTAAAATTAAATATTATTAAAAAGCATTAATTTAAAATTACTTATATTAATTAAAATTTATTTATATTAATTAAAATTTAAAATTATAGAATTTTATACTGTAATATTTAAAATTAAATAATTTGATAAAAAAATTATTGTCCAAAAATTAAAAACTTTACCATAATGACCACACTTAAATTGAAAGTATTATTTAAATTGAATATCATTATAAATCACATGAATAAAGAGTTAATAGCTGGGTGTTATTAATGTATTTAGGAAGAATATTAGCAATAGGAGTGAGTAAAGGAAACAAGCCTTTCCTTGCTTACAGGGTATCAAGCAGGTCTTTTCCAAATAGAAGAGTGAATGTATCTAAAACAACTGCTTCAATAATCCCAAAAGAAGGATATGAAAAGGATATTTTTGAAAATCCTTATATAGCATACAATTGTTTAAAAATAGTTGATAATATAGGTGTTATAACAAATGGTTCTCACACAGATATTATTGCCGATAAAATAAACTCTAAAATGAATTTAAAAGATGCTTTAACTTTATCTCTTTTTGCAATGGATTATGAGAAAGATGATTTTAACACTCCAAGAATAGCTGGTGTTGTTAATCCAGATGAATATGAGGCTTATATTGGTATTGTGACTCATGAGAAAATTTTAGTTGAAAAGATTGAGTATGGAATAGCTAAATTCATATCCACCTACGAGCAACAAACTCCAAAGTTAGCTGAATTTCCAGTTGAAAATTCTAAAGATCTTGCAGAATTTATTTTTAATAAAGGAGAATTTAAGAGTTTCACAAATCCAGTTTCATCTGTTGGAGCTATTTATGATGATAAATGGACAATAAACTCTATTAATTTTTAAATAATAATTATAATTTGTTTATAATTTTTTTAATTGGCATGTTTCATTTTTAAAAACTTCATTATTGAACTTATTCAATTAGAAATGGAAAATCAATTAAAATAAGTTTATATTAATTAAAATAAGTTTATATTAGTTAAAATAAGTTTATATTAATTAAAAATTAAAATTATAGATTTTTATAAATTAATATTCAAAATTAAATATAGTAATTTTGATAAAATTCTTATTAAACAATTTTTTTAAAAATAAATATTATTAAAATATATTCATTTAAAATTAATTATATTAATTAAATTAGGTTTATATTAATTAAAATTTAAAATTATAGACTTTTATAAATTAATATTTAAAATTAAATTATAAAAATAAATAAAGAAATAAAATAAAACTTTTTAATTCTTTAAAAAAAAATAGGTTTCTTATCTGGATAGTATATGAACAGCTGCAGTTCCACCTGTCCCACCAATGTTATGGGTCATGCCTATTTCAGCATTTTCAACTTGGCGTTTATTAGCTTCTCCTCTTAATTGCCAAACAATTTCAGCTGCTTGAGCTATTCCTGTTGCACCAAGAGGATGACCTCTTGATTTTAATCCTCCAGAAGGATTAACTGGGATTTTTCCACCATTTTGAGTTATGCCTTCTTCAACAGCTTTGCCTCCTTCTCCTTTTTTCACAAATCCTAAGTCTTCAATAGCTAAAATACCATTAATTGAGAAACAATCATGAACTTCAACTGTATCAATATCTTTACTTGTTAAATTAGACATTTCATAAGCTTTTTTAGCTGCTATTTTTGTTGAGTCTATTGTTGTAATATCTTTTCTATCATGCAATGCTATTGTTCCTGAAGCTTGAGCAGAAGCTCTAACATAAATTGGTGTGTCCGTGTATTTACGAGCATCTTCTGCTGGAGCTAATACAATAGCTGCTGCCCCATCAGTTACAGGGGAGCAATCTAATAATCTTAGTGGGTCTGCAACTTTACTGGAATTTAAAACCTGATCAACTGTTATTTTAAATGGAAACTGTGCTTTTGGATTCTTAGAACCATTTTCATGGTTAATCACTGAAAACATTGCTAATTGTTCCCTTGTAGTTCCATATTCATACATGTGTCTTCTTGCCATCATAGCATAAAGTGATGGGAAGGTTGCTCCTATTTTAGCTTCCCATTCTTGATCTGATGCCGTTGCTATTGCTGGTGTTGGGTCTACAACATCAGTCATTTTTTCTACTCCAGCGGATATTACAATATCATGATATCCTGAAGCAACAGCTATTATTCCTTGTCTAAGTGCAAGACCACCTGATGCACATGCTGCTTCAACACGAGTACAAGGAATTGGATTTAAACCAGTGTGATCACCAATAAGTGATGCTATATGTTCTTGCTGTATAAAAAGTCCTGCTGTCATATTACCAACATACATAGCATCAATATCATCACCTTGAATATTAGAATCTTCAATAGCTGATAATCCTGCCTCTGCTATTAATTGTCTAAATGATGCTTCCCATAATTCTCCAAATTTTGTTTGTGATGCTCCAATAATTGCTACATCTCTCATAGTTTCACCTCAACTTACCATTATCTAAGCCATTCTTAATTTTCCTTTATACTTAGCATAAACAGAATAATCAACATAAATCTTATTATTAATAAAATCCTCTGCTTTAGGGACTAAATCTCTTCTTTCATCTATTTTATCATTAACTGTAATAGCAAAGGCATCACTTCCAGCCCCTGAACCATATGAAACAGCTAAAATCTTATCTCCAACTTGAGCTTTATCAAGAACTGAAGCAAGACCAAGAGGAGTAGCTCCAGAGTACGTGTTACCAATATTAGGAGTTAAAAGACCATCTTTTATTTGTTCATTATTGAATCCTAATATCTTACCAACTTTTAAGTAAAATTTACCATTGGGTTGATGAAAAACACCATAATCATAATCTTTTGCAGTAGTTACAGTCTCTTCAAACAATCTATTGGCTGCTCCTTGAACATGTTTGAAAAATGCAGGTTCTCCTGTGAATCTTCCACCATGGCTTGGATAGTATTGACCTTCTCTTCTATAAAAATCAGGAGTGTCTGTTGTAAAACTACAAGTATAATCAAAATCTGCAAGTGTATCCTTATTTCCAATAATATATGCTGCTCCTCCAGCAGATGCCGTGTATTCTAATGCATCACCTGGTGCTCCTTGAGATGTATCAGCACCAATAGCTAAACCATATTTAATCATTTTAGAATCAACAAGACCAATAACTATTTGCATCCCAGCTGTACCTGCTTTACATGCAAATTCTAAATCTGCAGCAGTCATATTGGGGACTGCTTCAATTGCTTCTGCTACTATTGTCGCTGTTGGTTTTACAGCATAAGGATGTGATTCAGATCCCACATAAATTGCACCAATATCTTTAGGATCAAGCTTACATCTTTTTAAAGCATTTCTTGATGCTTCAACAGCTATTGTAGCGGTATCTTCATCAGGACCAGGGACTGATTTTTCATTAACAATTAAACCTTTAGATATAGCATTAGAATCATCACCCCAAACTTTTGCAATTTCTTCTACTTTAATTCTATATGATGGTATATAAACACCATATCCTACAATTCCTGCCATTTAAACAACCTCATGATATTTAATTAAATTTAAGATTACTTTAATTCAAAAAGTACAAATACAAATTCAATGAATTTAATGAAGTATCATATACACATTAAATATTCCATGAATAATAGTATTATCAACTCATATAAATAATAAATAGATATTAGATTAATTATATATAAAATTATAATAAGACCTTATATTATAAAAGTTTATATTATAAAAGTTTAATTTTATTATAATTAAATATTATTCTATTTTAATATTAATTTTTAATTTAAAATTTAAAAAAACATGATTCATACAATATAATAATATTTCAAAGTTCTATTATAATGATACATATTAGAACTGTAGTGTGATATAGGATAAATTTCTAATAAACAAAGATTATGATTTAAAATTTATCATATTATTGGATGATTAAATTGTGTTTATTATCATTATTGTAGTTCTACCTAAAATTATTTAAATGAATAACCACAATTGTTTAATGCTTAATATTTATAATTAAATAATTTAATATATAACATTATTTATTTTTTATAGTATTTAATCTTTTCTTATTGGTAGTGGTTTTGATAAAGTTCTTAATAAATAATTTTTTTTAAATGAATATTATTAAAAAATATTAATTGATAATTATTTGTATTAAAAAAATTGTATTTCTATTATTTAAAATTTAAAATTATGGATTTTTATAAAATGATATTTAAAATTAAATAATTTAATAAAAAAATTTATCATTCAAAATTTAAAAACATTTCAATAATGACTTATTATGAATGTGTAAACTTTTGTGGAGTTTTATTTATAGTTAATTTTGTAAAGTTCTTTTTTATAAATTTATTAATAAATAAATTTTTTAAAAATAGTTATTATTTAAAAATAAAAATTTACAATTGTTTATATGGATTGAAAGATATTTATATGGATTGAAAGATATTTATATTGATTAAAAAATATTTATATTGATTGAAAGATATTTATATGGTGGGAAACTTGAATTTTAGCAAAATTATTGTTTTTTAATTTTCTTTTAAATTTAAATGATTTTCAAATATTAGGAATATAAAGTGTTATAATGAGACCTTACATTATATTGAATGCTGCTATGACCTTAGATGGTAAAATAGCTACAAAAAATGGAAGTTCAAAAATATCAAACAAAAAAGATATTGAAAGAGTCCATAAACTTAGAAAAGAACTTGATGGAATTATGGTTGGTATAAACACGGTTTTAATGGATGATCCTAAATTAACAGTCCATAAATTACCAGATAAGGATATCGATGAAATAGCTATGAAAGGAATGAATCCTATTAGGATTGTTGTTGATAGTCATGGAAGAACACCACTTAACTCTAATGTATTGAATTCTGATGCTGAAACAATAATAGCTACATCCAATAAGATATTAAAAAATAAAAAATCTCTTTCATTATTGAAGGAAAAGGCTGATGTTTTCATTGGTGGTGAAGAGAATGTTGATTTAAAAAAATTAATGGCTTACTTATATGATAAAGGAATTAAAACTATTATCTTAGAAGGTGGTTCAACTCTTAATTTTTCAATGTTTAAGGAAGGTTTAATTGATGAGGTGAGAGTATGTATAGGTCCATTTATTGTTGGTGGTAATCAATCAAAAACTTTAGTGGATGGTGAAGGATTTGATTTTATGGAAAATGGTATCCATCTTAAAATGAAAAATAGCTATTCCCTTAATGAATGCCTAATATTAGAATATTTTGTTAAAAAAGAGAATTAAATATTAAATCAAATGAAAATTTGTAAAAGGAATACAATGAAAAATAAGATCTTAAAAAGATTATTTTTTTACTCTTCCTATTCTTCTTGCAATAACTAATTCACCAACAGCTATTAAACCAGCAAAAAATCTTTCAAGACCGCCTGTTGCCCAAATAGCTTCTCCAAAAGTAGAATTCTTAATTTTTTTCTCGTATTCTTCTGGTTTAATTTCTTCACCTGTATTTCTTTTGAATGTAATGGCTGATGCTTCCATTAATTCATCCCATGTAATCCCTTTTAATTGTTTATCCATTGCAACATATAATTTCTCAACTTTAACCTCATAAAGTGCTGATAAAGTATCAACGATTTCAAATGAACGAATAACCCCTGTTACAACATCATCATTGTTAAGAACAGGTATACTTATTAATCTGGATTTTGAAGTTTCTAAAACAGCTAAACGAGATGGATCATTTTCACGAATATACTTAACATCTTCTTTAGGACTCATAATCTCAGATATTAATTTTTTATTTTCTCTTAAACCTTTAGTAATATCAAATGAGGTAACCCAACCAATTAATTTCATGTTTTCATCTAATACTGGTGTGGTAAATCTTTTTGCATTTTCCATTTTAATAGAAATCTCTTCTATATGATTATTAGCAGTTGCATAAATAAAATCCTTATCCATCATGTCTTTTGCTTTCATTTTACTCCTCGTGGTAATTTTTATTTAATAATAATTAGATAGATTAATCTTGTTTTAGATATTTTAATTGCTAATTATATTTTAATTTTCAATGCTGTCAACTTAAGAATTTTTGATTGAAATTTCTACTAAAATCTTCTTTGTACCAGCTTCATTTTTAATTTCAATACAAGTTTAAAGAATAATTTTCTTAATTTGGCAGTATTGTTTTAATTTTAAATTAATTAATTAACCTATAATTATAAAATATTAAAAATATTAAATTATCATTATAAAATATTATATTATCTTATTATTTATTAAAATTTTATTTGTTGGATATTTTTTAATTAATATTGATTATATTATTATAAAACTTATTTTAGTTATAAAACTTATTTTAATTATAAAACTTATTTTAATTATTTAACTTATTTCAATTAATTATATTATTATAAAACTTATTTTAATTATAAAACTTATTTTAATTAATTATATTATTATAAAACTTATTTTAATTATTTAACTTATTTTAATTAATTATATTATTATAAAACTTGTTTTATAAAATTTATTAAACTATTGCCTATAAAATTACTTATTATTATGGAATTAAATATTAAATCAATTGAAATTAAAATATTCAAATATTCAATTAATATTAATGTCTTTTAAGGTCAATGCATCAACAGGACATTTACTAAGACATACATCGCATTGTATGCACTTATTATTATCCAATAAAACTTTATCCTCTTCTAACTTAATTGCATCAACAGGACATGATTCTTCACACAGATGACAATGTACACAAGTATCTTGACTTATTAATAATTCTTTACTTTGAATAATTGGACCTAAATACCTTTTAAGAGTTATTGCAATTTGAGGACACAAATTAGAGCATGAACCACATCCAACACATAAATCTTTATTAATGTGTGTATACTTTTCATTATTGCTCTCTACACTTATAATTCTCTCAAGTGTGGTTTTATTCAAATCTTTAAATAAAGTATTTTGACTATTTATTTCTTCATTTGATTTAGATTCAAACCATACTTTTCTAAGTGAAATAGCTTCCGTAGGGCAGAATTTAGTGCAGTTTCCACAAGTAACACATTTCTCACTATCAATAGCTATTTCTTCCATTTTAAGAACTCTATGAGGAACTTTAACTTCTTCAAGAGTGTAGGTAACTTGGTTTGCATTACTATCAACTTCAGAATTTACTTCAATAACATAAATACATGAAACAGGACATGTTTTAGCACAAATTTCACATTTAACACAGTTATCATTAACTTTTGATCTTCTAATCATTGTTGCTGATGAAATAGCATTTACTGGACATTCTTTTACACATAAATCACAATGCACACAACGAGGAGATATAGTAAACATTTTATTTTTTGATTTATAGTCCCCAATATTAATATGAAAGTCCTTAACATCTTCATCTAAATCCACAGATTTAAGAACAACTTCTTTTTGAATATTTTCGATCTGTTTTTTAAATTTAATTTCCATATAAAACTCCTACAAAAGTTTAATGTTTTCTAAAAATTATAGTTATTATGGAAAAGTTTTTAATTTTTGAATTATAAATTTTTTTATTAAGTTATAGTCCTTATAGAAAAGTTCTTAAATTTTTGAATTATAAATTTTTTTATTAAATTATTTAATTTCAAATGTCAGTTTATAAAAATCTATAATTTTAAATAATATAAATAAATTTTAATTAATATAACTAATTTTAATTAATATATTTCAATAATATTTAATTTTAATTAATATTTTTTAACAATATTTAATTTTAATTAATTTTAAATAATATTTTTTAACAATATTTAATTTTAAAAAAAATTATTTATTAAGAACTTTATAGAATTCAATATATTTAATTTTAAATATTAATTTATAAAAATCTATAATTTTAAATTCTAAATAATATAAATATATTTTAATTAATATAACTAATTTTAATTTAATATATTTCAATAATATTTGTTTTTAAAAAAATTATTTATTAAGAACTTTATCAAAACCAATATAACTATAATTTAAGTATTTATTTTCCAATTTATTTTCCAATTTATTTTAAATCCAATAATAATCCTTTAGAATTATTTATAAGTTTAAAAAAATCTATGATTCTTTATTATTATATTCTTTTATTAGTAGTTTATAACTTATATAATTATATTTAGTAATAACTTAAATTATTCTAACAATAGCTTATTATTCTAACAATAATAACTTAAATTGTCTAACAATAACTTAAATTATAAGTTTCTATTATATATGTTGGCACCGTAAAAAGAGAATGAAATTTTAAAATCTGAAAACCAGCTTTGACATTTGAAAACCATGCCGTTTTTTAATTTGGCATTTTTTAATTAAAAAAAAATAAATTAAAAAAAACTATAGAAAAGAGATAATAAAAAGTAAAAGCTTGTAAAAATGAAATCATTCGTAGCAATGCGGCTGCCGGGATTTGAACCCGGGCTGTAGGCTTGGAAGGCCCAAGTACTAACCAGGCTATACTACAGCCGCTATGCGGCGTCCGGGAATTGAACCCGGGTCTCTGCCGTGGCAGGGCAGTATCTTAACCAGGCTGGACTAACACCGCAAACATATAAAAACATATTGTTGGACTACGAGACACTAATTCATCTATGCCACAAGATGGAGAACATAGTAGTCTTTTCATGTGCATGATAAAATAAGTTAACAATATAATTTGTATAATTTATTATATATAAATGTTTTTATTTATATCAATTCTGTTAAGTTAATGATTTTTGTCTAATTTTTAGTTATTCTCTTATTTTAATTTAAAAATTCTTTCTATTATCATATAATTATTTTTTCTTCGATATTTTCTTTTTTTATTCCTTTTTTGGTTTCTTTTTAACTTTTATTAAGTATTTTGGCACTGTTATTTTACACTTCTTTTCCATATTTTCTTTCTCTTTTTTTCATTTTTTTTTTATAATATATGGTTACTATGGAAAAGTTCTTAAATTTTGAACGATAAATTTTTTTTGTTAAATTATCTAATTTCAAATATCATTTTATAAAAATCTATAATTTTAATTTTTAATTAATTTGAATAATTTTTAATTAATATAAATAATTTATATTTAAATTATAAATTTATATTCTTCCTTTTAAAGATTAATTTCTTCCTTTTAAAGATTAATTTCTTCCTTTTAAAGATTAATTTCTTCCTTTTAAAGATTAATTTAAAAAGTTAATAAAAATCAATTTTGATCGTTGGACAATCTTTCAATAATAAAGTTATAATGCATCAATAATGGTATTGGAACAATATATAATTATATTCAATGAAAATTATATTCATAATCACAGTATATTCTTTTATACCATATAAAAAATTTTAAGGAAAGAAATAAGAGTTATTGGAAAAGGATAAAATAGAAATATTTAAATAGAAATTAAATAGAAATTAAATAGATAAATAGAAATGTTTATATAATAAAGATTATAAATTGTATAAATAAAATTTTAAAATAAATATTAATAAATTAAAATAAATATTAATAAATTAAAATAAATATTAATAAATTAAAATAAATATTAATAAATTAAAATAAATATTAATAAATTAAAA